>JAAWLS010000083.1 GCA_022798035.1 Lachnospiraceae bacterium
GGATGTGTCCGGAATGCTTTGGAATCGGTAAGGTGATGGAGCTTGATATTTTGCCGTTGATTGCAGAGGACAAGAGCTGGAATGAGCGCCGAGGCAGGAAGAAACGGACGGCGTGGAGTACCATTTTCTGACGGACAGGCAGCAGCAGGAACTGGAACGGCAGGGAAAGATTATTGAGCTGCGGGCTTATCACACTGCCTGCGGCGTCTGGAAATATTTTACAGTTAATGATTACCAGATTAATTTAAAAGAAAACCACTATTTAGTCATTGGCACTTTGGAATCTTACATCCAGCTGCAAAAATATTTTGGTGCAGACGCACTGGTTCCCATTTACATTGAACTGGAAGACGGAGAACGGCTGCAGCGGGCACTGAACCGGGAACGGACACAGACGGAGCCGAAATACAGAGAACTCTGCCGCAGATTTCTTGCGGATGAGGAGGACTTTTCTGAGGAAAATCTGAAACGCGCCGGAATTACCAACTCTTTTGTCAATGACAATTTAGACTCCTGTACCCAGCAAATCATCGCATATATCAGAGCAGACATGAATTAAGACAGACATTTCCCTATTAATTCCTGGCAAGAGGGTTATTTTCCACTTTACAACTGCAAAAAAATCCCGATAATAATATATATAAGTAAAAATACGATGAGAAAGACAGGTGATTTCATGGCACTCAAAGTAGACCCCGTCAATGCCCCTCAGCCCATAGAAGCCCCTCAGGCAGTGGACAAAGGAGACGGAAGTTTTAAATTTACGTTAGCAAGCCATGTAGAAGAAGCTGAACTGCAGGAAAAGCTGAACGGCCTCATGAATGATATTACTGCCCAGGGTGAGAAACTCTCTGAGCATATGGATATCCGGGATATGAAAAAATACCGAGAGCTGGTAAAGGATTTCTTAAATGAAGTGGTAAACCGCTCTCACAAATTTTCCAGAGAAAATTTTCTGGACCGCAGGGGTCGCCACCGGGTATACGGTATCGTCAAACTGGTGGACAAAAATCTTGACGCACTGGCCAGCGAACTGGTGAAAGATGAAAAAGACCATCTTGCAATTTTGAATAAAGTAGGAGAAATCCGGGGACTGCTTCTGGATATCTCTACCTGATGTGCATGAAGAAGTCTATTTTAAGGGCAAATATCCCGTTTTTAGGCCAAACACTCGCTTTTAGGGCCAAACACTCGCTTTTAGGGCCAAACACTCGCTTTTAGGGCCAAAAGGACCTGCTGCAAAGCAGCAGAATCGTATTGCATAAGATTACATCCGGAAATATGTTTTCCGGAGTGTAATCTATATGCAATCACCATCTGTCACAAAATGTGACAGATGCTTTTGTCCCATACAAAGCATAGCTTAGCCTATACAACAGCATAGTATGGCCCATACAAAACACAGCTTAGCCTATACAACAGCGCAGCTTGGCCCATATTACAGCACACACAGACTATTTGAAATGAGGAATTTTTATGGCAGGTTTTTCAAGCATTATCGGACATGAACAAATTATAGAGCATTTACAGAATGCAATTTCCGCAAATAAGATATCCCATGCCTATATTTTTAACGGCCCCGACCAATCTGGGAAAATGTCTCTGGCCAAGAGTTTTGCAATGGCTCTCCAATGCCAGCAGAACACAGTTGAGGGATGTATGGAATGTCATTCCTGTAAACAGGCCCTTTCCGGCAATCAACCGGATATCATTTATCTGCAGCACGAAAAACCCGGCACCATCTCTGTGGATGATATTCGCAAACAGATTAACGGAGATATTATGGTGAAGCCTTACGCTTCCCCTTACAAAATATACATTATTGATGAAGCAGAAAAAATGAACCAGCAGGCTCAAAACGCTCTTTTGAAAACAATCGAAGAGCCTCCCGCTTACGCTGTGATTCTGCTTTTGAGCAGCAATGCGGATGCTTTTCTCCCCACCATTCTTTCAAGGTGCATTACCCTGAACTTAAAGGCCGTGGCAGATGATGAAATCCGCTCTTTTCTGATGAAAAAATACCAGATACCAGATTACAAAGCTGATATCTGCACAGCTTTTGCCCAGGGAAATGTGGGAAAAGCCATTCAATTAGCAGGCTCTGAGGATTTTAACGAAATCAAAAACTCTGCCCTGCAGCTTTTAAAGCGCATCAAAGAGATTGAATTATATGAAATGATGGAAGCTGTCAAACAAATCAGCAGCTATAAATTAGAAATCAATGATTATTTCGATATCATGACTATCTGGTACCGGGATGTTCTTTACTACAAAGCCACATCGGACGTTAACCGTCTCATATTTAAAGATGAGGTTTACAATATAAAAACACAGGCCAGCAAAAGTTCCTACGAAGGGATTGAGACAATTATCAAAGCTTTGGACAAAGCAAAACGACGTTTGAACGCCAACGTAAATTTTGAATTGACAATGGAATTGCTGCTGCTGACCATAAAGGAGAATTAAACTATGGTAAAAATAGTTGGAGTCAGATTCCGCACTGCCGGAAAAATATATTATTTTGACCCCAGAGATTATAAACTTCCGGTAGGAAGCCATGTAATCGTGGAAACAGCAAGAGGCGTAGAATTCGGCACCGTAATGATTGCCCCCAGGGAAGTGGAGGAAGAGAGCGTTATTCAGCCTCTCAAGTCTGTCATCCGGGCCGCCACGCCGGAAGATGAGGAAATCGAAGAAAAAAACCACAAAAAAGAAAAAGAAGCTTTCAAAATCTGCCTGGAAAAAATCCAGAAACACAACATGGAAATGAAGCTGGTAGATGCCGAATACACCTTTGACAACAACAAACTCTTATTTTATTTTACTGCAGACGGACGTATTGATTTCCGGGAATTGGTAAAAGATTTAGCTTCCGTATTCCGCACCCGCATTGAGCTGCGGCAGATTGGAGTCCGGGACGAGACTAAAATACTAGGCGGCATGGGTATCTGCGGCAGAGCCCTTTGCTGTAATACTTTTCTGTCAGAATTTGCACCCGTTTCTATCAAAATGGCAAAGGAACAGAATCTATCCCTGAATCCCGCCAAAATTTCAGGCGTCTGCGGCAGACTGATGTGCTGTCTGAAGAATGAGGAGGAGACATACGAATACTTAAACAGCCGCCTTCCCAATGTGGGAGACTACGTCACCACCTATGACAAGCTGAAAGGGGAAGTCCACAGTGTCAGCGTTCTGCGCCAGACCGTGAAAGTAATCGTGGAAATTGACGATGAAAAAGAAATTCGGGAATACACAGTGGAACAGCTCCGCTTCAAGCCAAAACGCAAAAAAGAACACCTGAAACTTTCACCGGAAGAATTAAAAGAACTCTCTGCGCTGGAAGACAAAGGAAAATCTAAAATTGACGATACTCATTGATTTTTTGCAGATTGAAATTTCAACACCTACAGGAGATAATTTATGTCTGTAGCATTATTAGAGGACGAACGTCTGGATGAACTGCATCGAAATGGCTATTTTATCATACAAAATCCCCATAAATTCTGCTTTGGAATGGATGCAGTTCTTCTCTCTGGTTTCGCCAGGGTAAAACCCAAAGAAACCGTTATAGATTTAGGCACTGGAACAGGTATTATCCCTATACTGCTGGAAGCCAAAACAAAAGGGGAACATTTTACCGGACTGGAGATTCAGCCGGAAAGTGCAGACATGGCAAGGCGGAGTGTCAGATACAACCATTTAGAGGATAAAATCAGCATAAAAATCGGTAATATTAAGGATGCTTCCGAGCAATTTGGGGCATCTTCTTTTCATGTAGTCACCACAAATCCCCCTTATATGACTGCCCAGCATGGATTGAGCAATCCCAACGAATCCAAGGCCATTGCCCGTCACGAAATCCTCTGCAGTCTGGAGGATGTTATCCGGGAAAGCGCCAGGCTTTTAAAGCCTCAGGGTCGTTTCTACATGGTGCATCGTCCCTTCCGTCTGGTAGAAATCATGGTGCTCATGCGTCAGTACAAACTGGAACCGAAACGAATGCAGATGGTTCACCCCTTTATAGACAAAGAGCCAAACATGGTTTTAATCGAGGGACTTCGGGGCGGCAATCCACAGATTACCATAGAAAAACCTCTGATTGTATACAAAGAACCTGGCGTCTATACAGATGAAATCTATGACATTTATGGTTATTAGGCAAATGCAAAACCCAATATTTTCAGAATTTCATTTAAAATTTATACAATTTTCTCTAAATATTTTGAATCGTACATGAAATTGCGATAATTTATGTATTTCGTAATTACCTATTACAGTTATAAAAAGAAAGGAGCTTCTATGCAGGGAACATTATATTTATGCGCAACCCCCATTGGAAATCTGGAAGATATCACGCTGCGGGTTCTGCGCACCCTAAAAGAAGTAGACTTGATTGCGGCGGAGGACACCCGCAACTCTATCAAACTTCTGAACCATTTCGACATCAAAACTCCCATGACCAGCTACCATGAGTACAACAAAATTGAAAAAGCATACCAGCTTGCGGAAAAAATAAAAAGCGGCCAGAACATCGCCTTGATTACCGACGCGGGAACTCCTGGTATCTCAGACCCTGGGGAAGATTTGGTGCGTATCTGTCTGGAATCCGGTATCACAGTCACTTCTCTGCCAGGAGCAGCCGCCTGTATCACGGCTCTTACCATGTCAGGTCTCTCCACCAGGCGTTTTGCATTTGAAGCCTTTCTGCCAAAAGAAAAAAAAGAACGGGCCTTTATTCTGGACACGCTCAAACAGGAAAGCCGAACTATTATTCTGTACGAAGCTCCCCACCACCTTGTCAGCACTTTAAAAGAACTACTGGAGGCTCTGGGAGACCGTACCATCACTCTCTGCCGGGAACTGACTAAAAAATACGAAACTGTCCTTTCCACCACTATTTCCGGTGCGGTGTCACATTATTCCAGCCAGGAGCCAAGAGGTGAATTTGTTTTGGTGATTCAGGGCAAAAGTCCTCAGGAACTCAGAAAAGAACAGCAGCAGCATTGGGAAACCATCTCTATAGAGGAACATATGAAACACTATGAAGAACAAAATATCCCCCGAAAAGAGGCCATGAAACTGGTTGCAAAAGACAGAGGCATTTCCAAGCGGGAAGTATATGGGCAGCTTTTGGAAAATCCTAAAAATGATTGACAAATTTCAACATTTATTGCATAATCATTTTATGATTTGTTCATAATTTTTATATTTTATTAAGAAAGTAGGGATAAAAATGGAAACAAATGATAATGGCGGATTTTTATGGGGTCTCTTAGGATGTTGTATCCCAGTTGTAGGCCTTGTTCTCTTCCTTGTATGGAAAGACCAGAAACCGAATACTGCAAAGGCAGCAGGAATCGGCGCACTTGTGAGCGTAATCATCGGCATCATATCTTACGTTATAATTTTCGTGATTATTGGCGCAGGAGCATTGGCATTTGGCTTATAAAGCTGGAAAATTCCTGAGAATTTTTTTTGGCTGTCATGCCAGGCCGGACCGGTCTTTTTATTTTCGCGGAAAACAGTTTCCTATTTGTGCAAGATGTACTGGAGAACTTGCAGGCATTCTGTCCGGAATTCCCATCGCTTTTATTCTGGGATATCCTTCTTTTGGAGTTGTAATTCTCATGATGCTTCCACTGGTAGCTGACGGATTCCTGCAGCGGCTTACTTCTTACGAAAGCACAAATACCCGCAGATTTCTGACCGGGATTTTATTTGGAATCGCTTTTATTTTTGCCTTCATTTATTTTCACTGTCTGTGCATTACCATTGCCGGCAGTATATTAAAGCTTTTCGGGGCAGACCCATCTGCAGTCGACCGTTTGATGGGAAAATTTATGTAATATTCAAAAAGTTCCGGTGTACATCATCTTTTATCGAAAGTGGGCGCTTTCCGACGATGTATGCCGGAACAAATTTTTAACAGTTCATCCCGGGGAACATTGTGCCTGCACAGATTCAGCCACTTATTCCTTCTGGCTGAATTTTTCGTTTTTGTCACGTCTCCCAGTACTCAGGCAGATATTTTTTTAAAATATCAAAAGGAGCCGCGCCCATCCGCATTAGGGCGCTATGAAATTTATAATCACTGTAATCTTCTTTGTATTTGTTCGTGGCATACTCTCTCAAATTCAGAAATTCCAGATATCCCACATAGTATTTTAAATAATGGGCCGGCTCTTCCACAATAAGCTGATAGATTTTCTTGATTGTATTTTTATCTTTAATCTGATACTTTCCAAAAAAGTCAATGGTGTCCTTCAGGCTCCACCCATCGTAATGAATCCCCATGTCTGCGCTTGCATAGAGACTCAGCAAGGCCGATTGGTTTTTCTGGAGAAAAGCCGCCACAGCTTTATCAACATCTGCATAATAGTAAGACTGCATTTCCACATAAGTTGCCCAGCCCTCCACATAGCCGCTGCTTCCAAACAGACTGCGAATAGGCTCCAGCCCGCAGCTTCTCTCCATCACGTTTTGATAGAGATGACCGGGAAATCCTTCATGGGCAAGAGTGGTATAGAGCTGCAGTTTTTCATCTCCTTTTGCCCTGTTGATATAAATACAGTTCTGAGAAATATCGTCTATGGGAGGCGTCAAATAAAAAGCGGGAGCCGTATACTCTTCCAAAGAAGGATGCACCTCTTTCACAGAAAAAGAAACCTTTGGCGGCGACGGGAAATCCTGCTGCATTTTGTTCTGCAAATCTGACAAAATTTCTCCGGGCTCCTCTGTGGGAAGCTGATAATTCACACTTTTCTGACCGATATCCGGATATTTCCCCGCAATCTGCGCCAAATCTTCCAAATCCTGTTTCCTCTGCCGTTCTGTCTGCCTCTGCATCTCTTCCACAGACATACTGGAACCGGTGGTATCTGTTACCAGATATTCATAATATTCTTTTCCATCTTCCAGACCGCAGAGTCCCCCTGTATTTCTTCCACTGCCTTTTAGAAGAGATAAATCCTCCGCCAGTTTTCGATAAGCTGGAATCAATTCTTCCTTGACGGCCTGCCGGTTTCTCTGTTTATAATTTTCCCTTTGTTCCGGCGTCAGAAAATCCGCCTCATCCACTCTCTGCTCAAACGTAGAGAGCAGATAATTATTTTCCGTATCCTGTATAAAATTATCACATTGTATTACAACATCTTCCACCGCAAAATCTGCCATAAACAGCCCTTTTTCGGCCTTTACCTTCTCCACCTCCATAATCTGCGAAAACAAATCTGAGGTGCAGGACAAGAGCTTTAAGTAATCTTCAATATCTTTTTCATCATAAAAAATATACTCTGCTAAAAGTACCGGAAGCTGAGACTGAATTCCGGTAGAAGGTTTTAATATTTCCCCGTAAAGGTTGAATTTTCCTGATGGAATTTCTTTTTGAATATAATCCATCATAATATCATAAGTCATCTTTTGAGAAGTACTCAATTCTCCTTTATCAAATTTTTCAAGATTCTCTTTCCAATTTTCTAAGACTGCGGCCGCCTCATTTCCACTGTCCACTGTAACATTTCCATAGGTAACTGTATAATCTACAATACCATAGTTCTCCGGATGAGCCAGACTATAATGCATATTCAGAGTGCTTGCCGTAATCTCCGTTCGAAAAACCTGATTTAAGTATTTAGAAAATTTATTCTGTGTCTCCTGATTTTCCCCGCATCCTGCCTGCAGACACAACACCGCCGCAAATAACAGCAGAAATCCTCTTTTTCTGTATCTCTTTTTTCCAGCCGTAAATCTTCTTTCCAGCAATTTTTCTCTCATATTCCATGTTCATCTCCAGGCATATTCTTTTTATTTTATGTTTTCTTTTCTCCTCTTAGAACAAAGTGCACTTTATCTGATCAAAGGATTGTGATATAATGTGCACGGAAGCAAAAAAGGAGGGATTACAATGGAAAATACGAACAATATCAAAATAGAAGACCTGGATTTCCTGGATATGGAAATAGAGGAAATCCACCGTCTGGCCGAACAATTGCTGGAAGAACGAAAGTATTCTCTTTTAAGGCAGATGTTAAACAGTTTAAATGCCGCAGACATTGCCCTTTTGTTTGACGAGATGGACAAGAAGGAAATCCCTCTGCTCTACCGCCTGCTGCCCAAAGAGGAGGCGGCAGACAGTTTCTCTTATATGAGCCGTGAGATGCAGAAAACTCTGATTAACACTCTGACAGACCGGGAGCTGCGGGCTGTGATGGATGATATTTTTCTGGATGACACAGTCGATATGATTGAGGAAATGCCGGCAAATGTGGTGGCAAGAATACTGCGCAATACGGATGAAGAGACGAGAAAAATAATCAATCAAATTCTCCACTATCCAAAAGACAGCGCCGGAAGTCTGATGACTATTGAATATGTAAATATCAAAAAAGAGATGACGGTAGGAGCTGCAATTAACCGCATCCGTCATACGGCGGTGGACAAGGAGACAATCTACACCTGTTATGTCACAGAACACCGCAAATTGATTGGTATGGTATCAGTAAAAGATTTGCTGATGGCAGAAGATGCCATGCAGATTGAGGATATCATGGAGACAAATGTCATCTATGTAGATACCCATGAAGATAAAGAAGAAGTTGCAAAAATTTTCAATAAATATGATTTTCT
>JAAWLS010000084.1 GCA_022798035.1 Lachnospiraceae bacterium
ATTGCGGCAGCTATCGGTGCTGGAGTGGACATTGCCAAACCCTGCGGCAACATGATTGTGGATATCGGGGGAGGCACCGCTGACATTGCAGTAATTTCTCTGGGAGGAACGGTAGTCAGCACCTCCATTAAGATTGCAGGGGATGATTTTGACGAAGCGATTGTCCGCTATATGAGAAAGAAACATAATCTTTTGATTGGCGAGCGGACGGCTGAAGATATCAAGATAAAAATTGGAACATGTTTTCCACTGGCACAGAATGATACCATGGATGTGCGGGGACGTAATCTAGTGACAGGTCTTCCCAAGACCGTGTCAGTGTCTTCTGAGGAGACAGAAGAAGCTCTGCGGGAGGCTACGCTCCAGATTGTGGAAGCAGTTCACAGTGTATTGGAGAAAACACCGCCTGAGCTGGCAGCGGATGTGGCTGACAGAGGAATTATTCTGACAGGCGGCGGCGCTCTTCTTCGGGGATTGGAGGAATTGATAGAGGACAGAACCGGAATCAATACCATGACTGCTGAGGAGCCGATGACCTGCGTGGCAATCGGAACAGGAAAATATGTAGAGTTCCTGGCGGGCAGGAGAGACGATGATTAATTTGATTCAGACTTCCAAACTGGCGGCGTACTGCGCTGCCGGGAAGATATAAATGTAACGAACATCATGTTATCAACACAAAGGAGCAGGTATTATGGTAAAAGGATTATATACTGCGTATACAGGGATGTTAAACCAGCAGAACAGATTAGACGTGCTGACGAACAATCTGGCAAATTCTGCTACGAACGGATTCAAAAAAGAAGGGTCAACATCGCAGTCCTTCGATGAAGCTTTAGCAATCAAAATAAAAGATACCTCGGCTATGGGGCTTTCCAGGAGAATTGGAGATGTGAGCCTGGGAGTCAAAATCGGTGAGTGTTATACAGATTATGGCCAGGGTTCTTTTCGTGTCACAGATAATCTTTATGACCTGGCCCTGGACGGAGATGGTTTTTTTGCAATCTCTTTTCAGAACAAAGCAGGGGAGACTTCCGTAAAATATACCAGAGATGGAGCTTTTACTGTCAATAGAGAGGGATACTTGATGACGAAAGATGGAGATTTCGTTTTGAATCAGGCGGCGGCTCAGGCAGGCAATCCCGGTCAGGATGGTTACATAAGAGTGGACCCAAATGTGGAGCTGAAAGTAGATGAGAACGGTAATCTGTACCAGAACAATGCTCTGGTAGGCCAGGTGGGCGTTGTGGATTTTGCAGATTACAATTATCTGGCAAAGTACGGAGAGAATATGTATGACCTGGTGGAAGGCGGGCAGGCTCAGGCCTCCGATGCAAGAGTTATCCAGGGAACGTTAGAAATGTCAAACGTAAACGTAATCTCTGAAATGGTGGAGATGATTACCATTACCAGAGCATATGAGACAAATCAGAAAATTATTCAGTCTACGGATGAAACCATAGAGAAAGCCGTAAATAATATCGGCAAGGCATAGGAAGGAGTGTTATAAATTATGATGAGGTCTTTGTGGTCGGCAGCGTCCGGCATGATTGCCCAGCAGACAGCAGTCGATACGATTTCCCATAATCTGGCAAATGTAAATACGACTGGTTATAAAAATGAAAAGACGGAATTTAAGTCTTTGTTATATCAAACACTGCAGACAAGAACAACTACAGCCAATGGAGAGGAGAAACCTATCTCAGCTCAGGTTGGTCTGGGAACAAGAGTGGCAGCTGTTACTTCTAACTTTACCCAGGGTCCCATGTTAGCCAGCGAGAGCCCCACTGCTTTTGCAATTTCCGGCGACGGTTTCTTTGCAGTGAGAGGGGCGGACGGCAACACTTATTATACCAGAAACGGCGATTTTAAGCTGAGTGTAGGCAATGATGGAAATATCACGCTTGTGACGGCAGACGGATATCCCGTGTTAGATACCAACGGCAATCCTATTACCATGCCGGGCGGCGTAAGCAGCAGTAAAGTGCAGGTGACTTCTGAAGGAGCTTTCGGATATATAGACGGAAACGGCAATTTTGTGGATTTGAATGCTTCCCTTGGCCTGTTTCAGTTTAACAATCCGGCAGGTCTTGAGAAAATGTCAAACAGCCTTCTGGCTGTGACAGACAACTCTGGCGAGCCGATGAATGAGGCCAACGCCGCAAATCTGGCCCGGAGCGTGATACGTCAGAAATATCTTGAAGGGTCCAATGTGCAGGTTGCAGATGAGATGGTGAATTTGATTGTAACCCAGAGAGCATATGAAATGAATTCCAAAGCAATTCAGGCTTCCGATGATATGTTAGGCCAGGCAAATCAATTGAAACGATAAAATAAAACGGCTTGGAAGACAATGAGAAAGAAGGGTACATATGAGTCTTAACGTAAATGGAATAGAATCTTTTTATAATAATTATAAGACAGACACAGCATCGAGTTCTGCCAGTAAGCTGGAGGATACGCTGAACTCAGATTTATCCACAGCCACAGAAGATGAATTGATGGATGTGTGTAAGGATTTTGAATCATATTTTATTGAGCAGATGTTCAAGGCTATGCAGAAAATGGTGCCGGAATCCAATGACAGTATTTCAGCCGCCAACAGACAGATGCAGGATTTCTACAAAGAACAGATGACTCAGAGTTTTGCAGAGCAGGCGTCAGAAAGTGGAGGACTTGGAATAGCGCAGGTTCTGTATGAACAGATGAAACGGAATTACGGTTTGGAGTAATATTGTGGATACATTGTCGGGATATGTGGAACATATCGTTTATCAGAACCCAGAAAATGGATATACAGTGCTGAATTTTGTTCATGAGGAGGAAGAGACGACTTGTGTGGGAATTTTTCAAGGGGTCAGTGAGGGCGAATCTTTAGAGCTGACTGGAGAATACACCACACATCCTTCTTATGGCAGGCAGTTTAGAATGGTATCTTTCCAGGTGAAACCACCGGAAGATACCGTTTCTATTGAGCGGTATCTTGGCTCCGGCGCCATCAAAGGAATCGGGGCGGCTCTTGCGGCTAGAATTGTGAAAAAATTTCAGGAAGATACCTTCCGCATTATTGAGGAAGAGCCGGAACGGCTGGCAGAGGTCAAGGGAATCAGTCAGCGGAAAGCAATGGAAATTGCGGAACAGGTGGAAGGTAAAAAGGGGCAGCGCCAGGCGATGGTGTTTCTGCAGCAGTACGGCATTTCTCAGAATCTTGCCGCCAAAATTTATAAAACCTATGGTCAGGATTTGTATGGAGTTTTGAAGGAAAATCCATACCAAATGGCAGATGATATTCAAGGTGTGGGCTTTCGAATTGCGGATGAAATTGCATCCAGAGTTGGAATCCACACCGATTCTGATTTCCGCATCCGGAGCGGAATCTTGTATGCGCTGCTCCAGGCGTCTCAGGAAGGGCATACCTGTCTGCCGGCAGAGGTGCTGACAAGAAAAGCCAGCGAACTCTTGGAGGTGGAGGAAGGCCATATAGAGAAACACTATATGAATCTCGCCATAGACAAGAAATTAGTGATAAAAGAGGTGAACAACCGCCAGCATATTTATGGAGCTTCCTATTATTATATGGAGGCAAACACGGCGTCTCTTCTGAAACAACTGGATGTCTCTTATGATATACCAGATGCCGAAATGGAAGCGCGCATTCGGAAAATTGAGGGCGAGACGGACATGGTTCTGGATGAGCTTCAGGTGGAGGCGGTGAAAGAAGCGGTGACCAATGGATTGATGGTGATAACGGGAGGACCTGGAACGGGAAAGACCACCACCATCAACACGATTATCCGTTATTTTGAGATGGAAGGGATGGATATTTTCCTTGCGGCGCCCACGGGACGGGCGGCAAAACGGATGAGTGAGACCACTGGATTTGAGGCCAGGACCATTCACCGGATGCTGGAATTAAACGGCGGAATGGAGGAAAATGCAGGATTTGAACGGAATGAGCAGAATCCTCTGGAAACGGATGTTATCATTATTGATGAGATGTCCATGGTAGATATTTCTTTGATGTATGCGCTTTTGCGGGCAGTGGCGGCAGGCACCCGCCTGATTTTGGTGGGAGATGTTAATCAGCTTCCCAGCGTGGGGCCGGGAAGCGTGCTGAAAGATATGATTGAGTCGGGGCAGTTTCACGTGGTACGGCTCAATAAAATTTTTCGTCAGGCAGCGCAGAGTGATATTATTGTAAACGCCCACAAAATCAACCGGGGAGAGGATGTGGTACTGGATAACAAGAGTATGGATTTCTTTTTCCTGAAAAGGTTTGATGCTGATGTGATTATCAGTGTGGTGATTCAGCTGATACAGCAGAAACTGCCGAAATTTGTGGAGGCAGAACCTTTTGATATCCAGGTGCTGACACCTATGCGTAAAGGACTGCTGGGGGTGGAGCGGGTAAATGTGATTCTGCAGCAGTATCTGAATCCGCCGGATGATTCGAAAATGGAAAGAGAGCATGGCGGCACTGTATTCCGTGAAGGTGACAAAGTCATGCAGATAAAAAATAATTATCAGCTGGAGTGGGAAATCAGGAGCAGATATGGGCTGGCCATTGATAAAGGAACAGGGATTTTCAACGGCGACACAGGAATCATACGGGGCATTCACCCTTACCAGGAAACGATGACGGTGGAATTTGATGAGGGAAGAGTGGTTGAATACGCTTTCAAACAGCTGGATGAGCTGGAGCTTGCCTATGCCATTACCATCCACAAATCTCAGGGAAGCGAATATCCGGCAGTGGTGATTCCGCTTTTGACTGGACCGAAAATGCTTATGAACCGAAATTTGCTGTATACTGCGGTGACACGGGCTAAAAAATGTGTGACTCTGGTGGGAAATGACGCGACTTTTCAGGAAATGATTGCAAACGCCAGTGAGCAGCGGAGGTATACGGGGTTGAAAGAGAGGCTGGATGACAGACAGGAAAAATACCAGTGAAGATAAAATCTTGCCTTTTCGCTCATTCGATGTTATACTATGAAGTATCAACGCGTTTAAGCGCTAAAGTACAGGGAGGAAAAATCATGAAGAAAAAAATAATAGCAATGATGTTATCTATGGCCATGGCGGCCTCTTTGATGGCAGGCTGCGGCACAGTCGGCGGAGAAAAAGACAATAAGAAAACAGAGACTCAGGATTCCCAGGATGAGAATGAGACGAAAGACGAGGGAACCCAGAAGACTGAAAATGACGAAGACAAAGTATACAAAATAGGTATCTGCCAGCAGCTGGAGCATCAGGCTCTGGATGCGGCAACAGAAGGGTTCCAGGCGGCATTAAAAGAAAAATTAGGCGATAAAGTAGAATTTGACTACAAAAACGGACAGGGTGAGCAGACGAATTGTTCCTCCATCGCCACAAAATTTGCAAATGATAATGTGGATTTGATTATGGCAAATGCCACAACAGCTCTTCAGGCTTGTGCGGCAGCCACTTCAGAGATTCCGGTTGTGGGAACTTCTGTGACAGACTTTAAAGCGGCCGGAGTGGTAGAGGAGAATGACGCGCCGGGCAGAAATGTGACAGGTACCTCAGACCTTGCACCCATTGACAAACAGATTGAACTGCTGGTAAAATTAGTTCCGGATGTGAGCAAAGTGGGAATTGTATATTGTTCCGCAGAGGCAAATTCTGAGTTCCAGGCAACCAAAGCAGAAGAAGCAATGGATGCAAAAAGCATATCTTATGAGAGATACACAGTGGCAGATTCCAACGATATTCAGCAGGTGGTGACGAAAGCAGCAGATGAGTGCGACGCACTTTATATCCCTACCGACAACACCATGGCCGATAATATGGAGATTGTGAAAAATATCACAATTCCGGCAAAACTTCCTGTCATATGCGGCGAGGAAAATATGTGTGCCGGCGGTGGACTGGCTACTTTGAGTATTTCTTATTACAATATTGGCTACAATGCAGGAATTATGGCGTATGAGATTTTAGTGGATGGAAAGAAACCAGCAGAGATGCCGGTTCAGTATGCAGACGAAGTGACAGAAAAATACAATGCAGATGCGGCAGCCGAACTTGGATTGGAAATGCCCTCTGATATGGAAGCAATCGAAAAAGAGGAGTAAAAAATGGAAGCACTGATTAACGCACTTCCCGGTTCCGTTGCACAGGGACTTATTTGGGGAATCTTAGCAATTGGAGTATACATTACTTATAAGGTGTTAGATTATGCAGACTTAACGGTGGATGGAAGTCTGGCCACCGGAGGGGCAGTGGCGGTGATTTGCATTACCGGCGGCATGAACCCGTATCTGGCAATGGTGATGGCCTTTGGAGCAGGAATGCTGGCAGGATTGGTGACAGGGTTGTTCCATACTGTGCTGGGTATACCGCCTATTTTGTCCGGAATCCTGACACAGTTAGGATTGTATTCTGTAAATATGAGGATTCTCGGAAAGTCCAATCAGGCAGTCAGTGTGGACCAGTATGGTTTGATTGTGAGTCTGCGGTATATTCAGGAGGCATGTATTACGGCAGGAATCTGCTGTATTGTCATCACAATGATTTTGTACTGGTTTTTTGGAACAGAGCTGGGAGCAGCAGTCAGAGCGACCGGATGTAATCAAAGTATGGCGCGGGCACAGGGAATCAACACCAATGCCCAGAAAGTATTGGGACTTGTGATATCCAACGGATTGGTGGGTATTTCCGGAGCCCTGTATGCCCAGTATCAGGGAAGCGCCGACGTCAATATGGGCAGAGGAGCCATTGTAATCGGATTGGCGGCTGTAATTATTGGAGAGGTGGTATTTAGCAAAATATTCCATAATTTTGCACTGCGTATGCTGGCGGCGGTAATCGGAGCGATTATTTATTTTATCGTGATTGCTGTTGTGCTGCAGCTTGGACTGTCCACCAATGATTTGAAGCTGTTTTCCGCTTTGATTGTGGCGCTTTTCCTGGCAATTCCTCATTTGAAGAGCAGATATTTTGCTCAGACAGGCAGGAAGGGAGGAAAGGCCGATGCTTAAGATTGAAAATGTGTATAAGACTTTTAATCCGGGAACCATCAACGAGAAACGAGCGCTGAATGGGATAGATTTAATTCTGAATGAAGGAGATTTTGTCACGGTAATCGGTGGAAACGGCGCGGGAAAATCCACGATGCTGAACATGATAGCCGGCGTATACCCGGTAGATGCGGGAACAATCCTGATTGACAGCGATAATGTGACGAAATTTCCAGAGCACAAACGTGCAAAGTATCTGGGACGGGTGTTTCAGGACCCAATGACTGGGACGGCCTCCGACATGAATATTGAGGAGAACCTTGCCATTGCAGCCAGAAGAGGCAAAACGCGTTTTCTGGGCTGGGGAATCACCGGAAAAGAGAGGGAAGATTACAAGGAACGTCTGAAAATGCTGGATTTGGGACTGGAGAGCCGGATGACAGCCAAAGTCGGTCTTTTGTCCGGCGGACAGCGACAGGCACTGACCCTTTTGATGGCTTCCCTGAAGAAACCTAAAGTGCTCCTTTTGGATGAGCACACGGCGGCCCTGGACCCCAAAACGGCGAAGAAAGTTTTGGATTTGACGGAAGAGATTGTAAATAAAAATCATCTGACGACCTTGATGATTACGCATAATATGAAAGACGCCATTCGTCTGGGAAACCGTTTGATTATGATGCATGAAGGAAGAATTATTTACGACGTATCAGGAGAGGAGAAAAAGAACCTAAAGGTATCGGATTTGCTGGCTAAATTTGAGGAAGCCAGCGGCGGAGAGTTTGCCAATGACCGCATGATGTTATCATAATCTATAGAAACAGTTCACTCAGCAAAAAGCTATGGAAACGAACATGCCTGCATGACATTCCCATAGCTTTTTTGCTGGCTGAACTGCTGTTTATAGATTCTTAAGAAAATTCTGGTAGAAAATCAAAAGCAAATGTGCTATTATGTACTCCGTCCGAGAGAGTTTTACAAAATACTTATGAAATTGAAAAAAGAATATTTGCTGCATTTATTGTTTCCGCCCAGATGTCCTTTTTGTGACACGGTTTTGTTTCAATCTCTAGCTGCACCAGAAGAGCTGGTGTGCAGAGAGTGTCAGGCTCAGCTCAAATATGTGGAAGAACCTGTGTGCAGCAGGTGTGGGAAACCGCTGGAAGATGAACGCAGAGAGTACTGTTACGATTGCGGGAGAAGAACATGGGCATACCGGCAGGGAAAGTCTCTGTGGATTTACAGCGGGGAAGTGAAGGAATCCCTGTACCGTTTTAAGTATCATAACCGCCGGGAATATGCAAAATATTATGGCGCAGAGCTTGCCAGGGTATACGGGGCGTGGATTAGAGCCTGCGGAATACAGGCAGTTGTGCCGATTCCACTTTCCAGGAAACGTTTTCGGCAGCGGGGATTTAACCAGGCGGAACTGATTGCAAAAGAGATGGGAAAGCGGTTGAACCTTCCTGTAAACTGTGATTTGTTATTTCGTGTCCGGGATACGAAAGCGCAAAAAAATCTAAATGAAGAAGAACGGAAAAATAATCTGAAAAAGGCTTTTAAAACCGGAACAAATAAGGTACAATTAGACCATATCTTACTAATAGATGATATTTATACGACCGGAAGTACGATGAATGA
>JAAWLS010000085.1 GCA_022798035.1 Lachnospiraceae bacterium
AGGAGAAGTAGATTCTGTAAAAATTGTAAGAGGCAAAGAAGAAAAAGGCCGGGTGGACATTATGTTCGATTCCCCGAAACTTGGAAAAGTGGCGGCAAAATTCCAAATGCAGCAGGATTCCGTCAAAGGCTATGTTGTATCTGATTCAGCCCAGACGATAGAGGAGTTAAGACGCCAGGAAGAAAGCATGCAGCAGCAAATCAATCCAGACGGCGGAAGCTCCTGGAAGCTGGATTTCATTCACAGCGCTGATTTGGATTTGAACCGTTTTACTTCAGAAGAAAAGAGCGTAGAAGAACCAGAGCAGACAGAAGAAGCATACCAGGTTCAGACAAAAGTTCTGTACGGCGTGGCAAAAACTTTTTTGGAGAGCGTAAAGAAGGCCGGCGGAGAACGATAGTAAAAGACAAAAGAAAACGTCAGAAGGAAAAGCGGCTGACGTTTAGATGAAAGGATAAAGTTAATATTTCAGGCAGGGACGCCGATATATCAGACAGAATTTGAATTTACAGTGTGCAGAGGATGCCAAGGGAGAAGGACAAAAGGATTTGCAGTTCTCTTTATATTGATGATATCACAAATGTCGAAATGCGTTTTGACAGATGGATTCTTACAGTAAATGTCCGGCAGCCCCACAGAAATGGAGGAAATAATGAAAATCAATCATAATATGTCAGCAGTCATTGCCAACAAGAAATTATTGCAGTCAGATAAGAGTCTGGCTAGTTCCATTGAGCGTTTATCTACAGGGCTTCGTATTAACAGAGCTTCAGACGATGCGGCAGGAATGGCAATTGCAAGTAAGATGAAGACCCAGATTAGAGGACTTGCCCAGGCTTCCAGAAATGCCTCAGACGGAGTCTCCGTGCTGGAAACGGCAGATGGAGCTTTAAGTGAAGTTCATGCTATGCTTCAGAGAATGCGTGAGCTTTCTGTACAGGCGGCAAATGGAACGAATATGCCGGATGATTTGGAAGCAATTCAGGCGGAAATCTCTTCTCTCCGGGAAGAGATAGACCGTATTTCCAGAGATACAGAATTTAACACGAAAGCACTGTTAGACGGAACCCTCGACCAGAGAGTGTACCCGGATAACCGGGGAATCACCAGAATTGAGATTTCCGATAGCGTAACGCCGAATACTTATTCTATCAATGTCACAGATGACGCTACGCATGCGGTGGTAGAGGGGAATACATTTGTTCCAGCCGGGGCTGTAGTTCCTGTAGGAGCAGAGGGAAAAGTTACAATCAACGGTGTGGATGTGAAGATTTACGAAGGAGAGAGCTTCGAGGATGTGTATGAAAAACTGCGGGTAGGAGCAGAGCGGGGAGAGGTAAACCTGATGGTTGTGGCAGACCCTACAGACAATGGGGGAGAACCGGACAATGAAGGCTACGTTCCCACAGATGTTTCAGGGGGCGGTAATCTCGTATTTGTGGCAGATGAATACGGAAGTTCTGCTGAAATGAAAATCACCTGCGATAACGCAGATTTAGCAGCGTTTCTCGGAATTGCTCTGGATAACCAGGCAGTGGGAAGAGACGTAGAAATTGAGTTTGACGCAGACGATGTGGGATTTGGCACACAGGCCACAATGCTGACAGACGGAAATTACGTAACGGTTTCTGACCGAAGCGGTTTTGAGATGAAATTCGAAGTGATTCCAGGAACTGCCGGAACCGTGAATATGGATGTTACCGATATAGGAACCATGACGCTGCAGATTGGCGCCAATGAAAATCAGACTGTGGATGTACGGATTCCGGAGATTTCTTCTAGGACCCTTTATATTGATAAAGTGAATGTGTGCACCATAACGGGAGCAGACCGGGCAATTGGAAGCTTTGACGATGCTATTGCCAAGGTAAGTGAAGTGCGTTCCAGCATTGGAGCATATCAGAACCGTTTAGACTATGCAGTAAGCAGTCTGGATGGAACGGAGATGAATATGACCCAGGCACAGTCACGTATTGAAGACGTGGATATGGCGGAAGAGATGACAGAGTACACCAAATATAACGTTTTGACTCAGGCGGCAACATCAGTGCTTGCACAGGCAAATGACCTTCCGCAGCAGGTATTGCAGCTGCTGCAGTAATTGTGATTTAGCGTAAAATAACTTATAATCAGGACAGCGCAGGCCAAATCCCAGCGAAGAGGGTACTTGCCGCGCTGTCCCTATGCATAGGGGGATTTATCCATGACCCAAGAAAAAAAACAAGAATTTACCCGCCGTTTGACTTGCTGCAACCGGGGAGAGATGGTTGTGATTATGTATGACATTCTTTTTGTCTATCTGAAGGATGCTCTGAAAGCGCAGGAAGAAGGCAGATATGAGGAATTTAAGAGCAGTTCCGGAAAAGCCCAGCAGGTGGTGAGGAGACTGATGGATGATTTGGACTTTTCTTATCCCATTGCAGGAGAACTGTACAGAATTTATCAGTTTGTCAACAAACTGCTGGCATTGGCAGTGTGTAAAAACACATCACAGAATATTCAGGACGCACAGAAGCTTCTGAAGAATCTCTACGAAGGATTTGCGGAGGCTGCAAAGCAGGATTCTTCAGAGCCCCTCATGCAGCATGCCCAGCAGGTGGTGGCGGGCATGACCTACCAAAAAGGAAGTTTGACAGAGACCCTTCAGGGCTCTGAGAGTTCCAGAGGATTCTTAGCGTAAGAATCCTCATTGAACTGTTTGGCTTTTGTCAGCAAAAATTTATAACGCATCTGCAGAGCGTTCACCTGATAAATACAGCAGTCGATTAAATCCGGCTCCATAGCATTTTCAAAATTATCATAGGCCAGCGCTAAATCGAATTTGGCCTTTTCTAAATCATCTAAAAGTAAAGAATAACTGGTGCTGTGTGCGATTTGTTTTTTTGAAGTTTGAAACATATGCATCCCTTTCCTTCTCTAACAACGATTCTCTTACTTAAAGTATAAGCATAAAATTCCAAATCTATACAAAAAAGTCATAAATTTCTCTTGAAAGTATATATTTAGTAACAGGAAAATGGGACAGAAAAATTTGAATGTTCCAGATGAAAACAGGAGGAATGAGATGGAAAATTATTATGGTGTGATAGCAATTGCAATTATCTGCGCGCTGGTGCTCCTTATGGGAACGATGAAGCAGAAAACAGGGGTGATATCTACCTTTGTCCTCCGGGGATTTGTGGGGGCCGTAGGCATCTGCATCGTAAATGAAATTCTGCGGGAACAGGGAATTAACGTGATGCCAGGGGTTAATCCGGTGACGGTTTTGACAGTCGGACTCCTTGGTATCAGCGGGTTTGGGCTGATTTATGGAATTTTATTCTATCGTTTATTGTAAAATATTTACAAAAATGAAAAAATTTTTTCGATTTACTTTACAAGAGGAATATCTTGATTTATAATCCAAGGAAATCACCTGCTGTTTTGGCAGACAGAGAGAAAGAGAGCTGCTTTTTCCCAGGCAGGAAGAGAGAGAGGTGGTAAGTTGGGGGTTTGAAGATTGTCTTTAGCCTGATTCTGCTGGTTCTGGCAGTGGTTATGGACATACACAAAAGGAAAATCAGTAATCGGCTGATTTTGGCAGGTCTTATGACAGGTCTTATCTTCCAAATGGCAGAATCCGGCTGGAAGGGAGCAGGCGTTTTTTTCATAAACGTTTCTATACCGATTATCTTATGTTATCTATTATTTCTTATGCGTGCCCTCGGGGCAGGCGATATCAAATTATTTTCCGTTATCGGCAGTATTTGGAATTTGGAGATACTTTTTGTGACGATTATTGCATCTTTTGTGACAGCGGCAGGAATGTCCTTGTGCAAGCTGTTATATCATCGTAATCTGATTTCACGTCTATGCGTATTTGGAAAGTATATCTGTCAGGTGGCAGCAGAGGGCAGATTGTTCTATTATCCCGTAAAATCTCAGGACAAAAAAAATATCATTCATTTTTCAATTGCAATTTTAATTGGATATATTATAGCTTTGGAGGTGGCTTATTGAGAAAAATTTTAGTGGCTGTCTGCGATACAGAACAGGCATATGGGGAGAAATTAGGGGAATGGCTTTCTCTGGAAAAAGGAGAAGAGCTTCAGAGTTGTTATTTTTCTTCTCCAGAGGGTTTCCTGGAATTTCAGAAAACACAGAAAGCAGATGTGGTACTTCTGGGAGATGGATTCTTGGAGGAACTTTCGAAATCCGGGACGGGAAAGGCTCTGAAAGAAGAAATGCAGAAAGTTTCGGGAGAAGTGTTGGAATCAGAGAAAACATTGTGGCTTTCCCTGAGAGATTCCAAAGATGCATATTCGGTGACAAGCCTGCCAGTGATAGAGAAATATCAGTCTGCTTCCGGGATTCTCAGGGATATTTTTTACTATTATCAAGAGAGCAGGGAAAGAGAATCCTCCGGAACGGCAGGAAGGGGAGAAATGATAGGAATTTATTCTCCCGGACACAGTATCTGGCAGACGCCTTTTGCACTGACATTGGCCTGTCTGCTGGGCAGAGAAGAACAGGTACTTTACGTGAACTTAAAGGAATGCGCCGGATTTGGCGGGTGGCTTGGAGAAAAATATGAGAGAGATTTGATGGACGTCATATATCTGTGTCTTACGAATGAAGAAAATACCTTTGATTGTATTCGAAGCGCAGTCTATACCGTAGAGGGGGTTGATTATATTCCGCCTATGGAGGATGGAGCCTGTCTCAGTGAAATTTCCAAGCTGGATTATCTCAAATTTTTGAAACTTTTGGAGGAAAAGGGCGGCTATGACAGAGTGATTTTGGATTTTGGCATGATGGTACCAGGATTTTTTGAGATATTGAACGAGTGCAGCAATGTTTACATTCCGGTGAAACCAGATGAGCAGCAGGAATACGCCCTCCGGCATTTTCAGGAAATGTTAAAGAGGCAGAACAGGAGAGACTTGGAAGGAAAGATTTCTTATCTGACTCTGCCTCATATGACAGCAGGTCTTGGCCGGAGGGAAGAGAAAATACAGCATTGGATATGGGGAGAGCTTGGGGATTATACCAGGAAATTGATGGGGGTACAAGGTGGAGCAGATTAGAAAAAATGTACTGGAACAATTGGATATGACAAAAGAGTACGAAGAGGAAGAGCTGCTGGCAATGATTGATGAGGAGATATGCAGGGAGGCCAGGGAGAGGATGATACCTTTAAACTGGCGGAGAGAGCTGCGGATGCAGGTGTTTCATTCTCTGCGGAAGCTGGACATTCTTCAGGAACTTCTGGATGAAGATGAAATTACAGAGATTATGGTAAATGGTGCAGAACACATTTTTTATGAGAAAAATGGAGAGATAGAAGAGTGGGGAAAGCATTTCTCTTCCAGAGAAAAGCTGGAGGATATTATTCAGCAGATGGTTGGGCGGCATAACAGGATGATAAACGAGGCGGAGCCTATTGCGGACACCAGGCTGGCAGATGGTTCCAGAGTGAATGTGGTGCTTTTTCCCATAGCTTTGGAGGGCCCTGTTATATCTATCCGCAAATTTCCCAAACAGCCTATTTTGATGGAGCAGATGATAGAGGGCGGTTCCATCAGCAGAGAATGCGGAGAATTCTTAAAAAAGCTTGTGAAAGCTGGCTACAATATCTTTATTTCCGGGGGAACCGGGTCTGGTAAAACAACATTTCTGAATGCTCTTTCTGAGTATATTCCCAAATCAGAACGTGTCATAACAATTGAAGATTCAGCGGAACTGCAGATTCAGGGGGTAGAGAATCTGGTGCGTTTGGAGAGCAGAACCGCAGGGGCGGAGGGGAATCTTGCCATCACCATACGAGATTTGATTCGGACGGCTCTTCGCATGAGGCCTGACAGGATTATTGTGGGAGAGATACGGGGTGCGGAATGTCTGGACATGCTTCAGGCAATGAATACCGGCCATGATGGCTCCTTAAGCACCGGTCATGCCAACAGCTGCCAGGATATGATTAGCCGTATGGAAACAATGGTGCTGATGGGAATGGAGCTGCCTCTTCTGGCTGTCCGTTCCCAGATTGCGGCAGGCGTGGATATTTTAGTACATCTGGGCCGGTTGAGGGACAGAAGCAGGCGGGTTCTGTCTATTGTGGAAGTGGACAAGGTTACGGAGGGAGAGATACAGCTGAATCCTTTATATGAATTTGCAGAGATGGGGGAATATCAGGGGAAAATTGCAGGAAATTGGCTGAAAAAAGGAGAACTGATTCACAAGGGTAAATTGTATATGGCAGGGCTGGGAGGAGGAGAGTGTGCAGAACTATAAGTTTTATGTGCTGAATTTCAGGGAAAAATGTCTGTGTTTTGGAGCGTCTATAGGAATAGCAGGGGTGACGGCCCGTTTGTTTTACCAGAACATCTACGTGACGGCAGGAGCAGTGTTTTTGTATTTTCCAGTGAAAAGAGCGGTGAGAGATTACCTGCAGAAAAAGAGAAAAAGGGAAATGTTGTTTCACTTTAAAGAAATACTTCAAATGATATCGACAGCCTTGAAAGCAGGATATGCCATGGAGAATGCTTTTGCAGAGGCCAGAGAGGAATTCGTGAAACTCTACGGAGAAAACAACAGCATAGCGAAAGAATTTGGCTACCTCAACCGTCAAGTACAATTGAATGTGCCCTTGGAAACACTGCTGGAAAGCCTGGCAGAGAGGAGCGGCATCGAAGAGATAAACAGTTTCAGTCAAGTGTTTGGCTTTGCAAAGCGGGGCGGCGGAGACTTCATGAAAATTTTTCGGAGCACCGTAGATAAAATAGGTCAGAAGGCGGAAGTAATGCAGGAAATTGAGGTTCTTATATCGGCCAAAAGAATGGAGATGAACATTATGAATCTGGTGCCTTTTGGCATACTAGCCTATGTAGGATTTACCTCTCCGGAATTTTTAAAGCCTCTTTACGGAAATCTGCTTGGTGTTGGAATCATGACGGGTTGTCTGGCTGGATATGTGTGCGCCTGCAGAATTGCAAAAAAAATTGTGGACATTCAGGTATAGAAGGGAGAGCTATGTATTGGTATGCAGCTGGTGCGGTTATCTGCGGGATAGCGGCCTTTCATGTAAAGCGGAAGAGACCTGAACAGGAAAAAATCTATAAAGGGCTGCTGGTATTTTCGGCGGGACTGTTATTGGCGGCTTTTATCTGCCAGGCAGATAAAGAGCAGGGGAGTTCAAATCAGGTGATAAGGAATGAACCAGGTCAGGGAGAAGAAGAAAAGGAGTACCAGGTCAGTGTAGAAGGGATTTTAGAAGATTATCCCATGAATGTGCAGGTAAAAGAGCGAAAATTGACGTCACAGGAGAGACAGGAATACTTTGATAAGGCAAAAGAAGAGCTGGACAAAGCTGTTTTAGGGGAAAATAAAAGGAAAGACGAGATTACAAAGCCTCTGTATCTGCCTAAAACCCTGCAGAATGGAGGGGTGGAAGCAGAGTACTATTTTTCGGATTATGAAATATTCGACGCGGAGGGAAAGCTGCTTGTGGAACCAAAAGAACCAGTTGTGGTGGAAGTGACAGCAGAGTTGAGCTGTCAGGGAGAAACCTGCCTTTACGAATTTTTTGTCCAGGCGGTTCCAAGGAAGAAATCTCAGGAGGAGCAGTACAGAGACAAGATAGGAGATGTTTTGGCAAGAGAAAATGAAGAAGAGGGGAAGGCTTATCTGGAACTGCCGGAGGAAATGGAGGGAAAAGATGTCATTTGGAGAGAAGAAAAGGAGAACCGCAGTATTATGGCGGTGCTTCTGGGAGCCGCCGGGGCGGTGGGGATTTTTCTGACGGAGAAAGAGAAGAGAAAACGGGAGGAGGCAGCACGCAGGCGGCAGATGCTTCTGGATTATCCGGAAATTGTCAGCAAATTGTCACTGCTGCTGGGGGCAGGCATGAATATTATGACCGCCTGGGAGAAAATATCTGGTGTTTACCGGAAAAAACGAGAAATGCAGGAGACAGAGATTCGTTATGCTTACGAGGAAATGCTGTCTGTACTCTATGAGATTCAAAGCGGGACGGGAGAGCTGCAGGCGCTTGAAAATTTTGGAAAACGCTGTCAGTTAAGCGAGTATCGGAAATTATCTTCTCTGCTGGTGCAGAATACGCGAAAAGGCGCCAAGGGACTGCAGCGGATCTTGGAAGAGGAAGAAAGAGAGGCATTTGAGCAGCGAAAGGCCAGGGCGAAAAAAGCTGGAGAAGAGGCGGGAACGAAACTGCTTCTGCCAATGGGAATGATGCTTGTGATTGTACTGATAATTCTCGTTCTTCCGGCAGGGATATCTTTGCATGAGGTGTAGAATGCTTACAGTGTAATTTGAACAAATGTTTTAGATGAATGGAAAAATGAGGAGAATGAAAATGAAAGAATGGAAAGCTTTTTTAACAGAAGAAGATGGAATGGGTGTTGTGGAAGTGATTTTGATTATTGTGGTGCTGATAAGCCTGGTGGCAATATTTAAAAAGGAAATCAAGACATGAGAGCCAGTTCCCTGCCAAGAGTGGCAGAGGTAGAGGCAGAGAGGCAGAGAGGCAGAGAGGCAGAGAGGCAGAGAGGCAGAGAGGCAGAGAGGCAGAGAGGCAGAGAGGCAGAGAGGCAGAGAGGCAGAGA
>JAAWLS010000086.1 GCA_022798035.1 Lachnospiraceae bacterium
AAGGGTACACTTCCGGAAGGTCTCTCTATTTTAATATTTTTGGACAGGAGACCAGGGATGCTAACCGGGAAGTAAGTTTTGTCAGTGAGACATTGACAACCACAGAGCCTGGGGTACAGTACAAGGCGGAGCCGGGACAGCCTATCGGATATATGGGACAGACACAGTCTTCCCATACGGGTTATACTGCTCAGTTATGGAAAGTGGTAACAGTCAACGGTGTGGAGCAGAGCCGGGAAATATTTAACAAGAGTACTTATAAACCGTCTCCCAGAATTGTCGCAGTTGGAATTGCTTCTGCAAGTCCAGATGCCATGAATGCTATGAATGCTGCTATTGCTACGCAGGATGAGGCTGCTATCAATGCTGCAGCAGCACAGTGGAATGATGCGGCAATTCAGGCGGCCCAGCAGGAGGCTGCGGCAGCTGAAGCAGCACAGCAGCAACAGCAGCAGGAAGAAGAGAAAAGGAAAGAGGAAGAGAAAAAAGACAACGAAAAGAAGGACGACGAGAAGAAAGACGACGAAAAGAAAGACGATGATAAGAAGGAGGATGTTCCTCAAGAGGACGACAAAGAAAAGGACGCCGAAGAGGGCGGTGAAGAATAGTATCACAAAGATGCTGTACGAAAATCCTTATCAAACATAAAGTCATTTGGAAGATATTGACCAAGGCTGTTTCCGTAGTGAGACAGCCTTATGTATTCAGGAGGCATAGAGGAAATGAAGGTTGGAAAAGTTCCGGAGAGTGTATTGAAACGTTCTGTGCTAAGACAGATACACCCCAGGCGGGAAGAAGTTGTACTGGGAGCCGGTGTGGGGGAGGACTGTGCGGCAGTGAAACTTGCAGAGAATGAGATGTTTGTGATTTCTACGGACCCAGTTACTGGAACAGCTACGGATATTGGGAATCTGGCAATTCATATTACAATGAATGATTTAGCTTCCTCTGGAGCAGAACCAATCGGGGTTATGCTTACAATTCTTTTGCCGGAAGGAGCCGGAGAAGACGATTTAAAAAA
This sequence comes from Lachnospiraceae bacterium, assembly GCA_022798035.1. Lineage (GTDB taxonomy): Bacteria > Bacillota > Clostridia > Lachnospirales > Lachnospiraceae > Petralouisia. Next base: position 1,022 of record JAAWLS010000086.1, read on the forward strand.
GATTATGGGGCAGATGGAACAGGTTTGCAGCCAGATGAATGTTCAGATTATGGGAGGGCACACGGAGGTTACAAAGGCAGTGAACCAGCCGCTGGTCAATGTATGCGGCATCGGGAAAGCGCAAAGCGGACAGCTGGTGTCTACTGCCGGTGCAAAGCCAGGAGATGATATTCTGGCAAGCAAATGGATTGGGCTGGAGGGAACTTCTATCATTGCAAAGGAAAAGGAGCAGGAACTTTTGAGTCGTTATCCGCTGCACTTTGTGAGAGAGTCCCAGGCATTTGACCGATATCTGTCTGTACTGCCGGAGGCCGCCGCAGCCGTTAAGTCCGGCGTCAGCGCAATGCACGATGTGACAGAGGGCGGAATCTTCGGGGCCCTTTGGGAACTGGCAGAGAGCTCTGGCGTTGGACTGGAAATAGATTTGAGGAAAATACCAGTAAAGCAGGAAACGATAGAAGTGTGTGAATTTTTCGGAATCAATCCCTATGAATTGATTTCCAGCGGATGTATGCTGATGGCCTCTGCAGATGGAAACGGTCTGGTGAGGAAACTGGAAAGAGAAGGAATCCATGCGGTGGTAATCGGTAAGGCGGTGGAAGGCAATGACCGTATCCTGCTTAACGGGGAGGAAAAGAGATTTTTAGAGCCGCCGAAAACAGACGAACTGTATAAGGTGGTTTAGACTGGAAAAGGTGGCAGAAAGGGTGGATAGAGAGAAATGAGAGAGAAAATTTTGACCTTTATAGAGAAAAACAGCCGGGTGGATTTGAAAGAGCTGGCGATTGTGCTGGGGGTGGACGAAACTGTGGTTGCCAACGAAATGGCGGCTATGGAAGAGGAGAGAATTATCTGCGGGTACCACACACTGATTGATTGGGATAAGACCAGCATAGAGAAAGTGAATGCATTGATTGAAGTGCGTGTGACGCCGCAGAGAGGAAGGGGATTTGACAGTATTGCAGAGCGCGTCTATAATTATCCAGAAGTAAATGCAGTGTATCTGATTTCCGGCGGCTATGATTTGCTGGTGACATTGGAGGGAAAAACACTGCGGGAAGTGGCGCAGTTTGTATCTGACAAACTCTCGCCCCTGGAAGATGTTCTGAGTACCAAGACAAATTTTATTCTGAAAAAATACAAAGACCACGGTACGGTAATTGCGAAGGCAAAGGAAGATGAAAGGATGTTGGTGAGCTTATGAGAAATCCGTTATCAGAGCGCATTGTGGAGATTCCTTTTTCTGGTATTCGTAAATTTTTTGATATTGCGGCAGAGATGAAGGACGTTATCTCTCTGGGAGTGGGAGAGCCGGATTTCGACACTCCCTGGCATATTCGCGACGAAGGCATTTACTCGCTGGAAAAGGGAAAAACGGCTTACACTTCCAATGCAGGACTGAAAGAGCTGAAAATGGAAATTTCAAAGTATCTGGAACGGAGATTTCGGGTATCTTATGATTACGATGCAGAAATGATGATTACCGTAGGCGGCAGTGAGGCAATTGATATAGCTATGCGTGCCATGCTGGATGCGGGAGATGAAGTGCTGATTCCTCAGCCCAGTTATGTCTCTTACGTGCCATGCGCTGTGCTGGCTGACGGTGTTCCTGTGATTATCAATTTAAAAGAGGAAAATGAATTCCGGCTGACAGCCCGGGAGCTGGAGGAGGCCATCACGCCGAAAACGAAACTTTTAGTGCTTCCTTTTCCCAACAATCCCACGGGAGCTGTTATGGAACGGAAAGATTTGGAAGCCATTGCAGAGGTCATAGAGAAATATGATTTGTTTGTGCTGAGCGATGAGATATACGGAGAACTCACTTATCTGGAAGGACAGAATCATGTGACGATTGCTTCTCTTCCAGGCATGTGGGAGAGGACTGTGTTAATCAACGGATTTTCCAAGGCCTATTCTATGACGGGATGGCGCCTGGGATATGCCTGCGCACCCAAAGAAATTTTGGAGCAGATGCTGAAAATTCATCAGTATGCCATCATGTGTGCACCTACCACCAGCCAGTATGCGGCGGTAGATGCGGTGAGAAATGGGGATGAAGATGTGGCGGGCATGCGTGACGAATACAATGGGAGACGGCGTTATCTGATGCACCGTTTTCAGGAGATGGGTCTGAAATGCTTTGAGCCGTTCGGCGCTTTTTATGCATTTCCCTGTATTCAGGAATTTGGTATTTCTTCCGATGAGTTTGCCACTAGAATGCTCCAGGAGGAGAAAGTGGTGGTGGTGCCGGGAACGGCTTTTGGCGCCTGCGGCGAAGGATTTTTGCGTATCTCCTACGCCAATTCTTTGGAGAATCTCAAAGAGGCATTGGACAGGATGGAATCATTTATCAAGAGACTGCGGGGATGAGACAGAGCGATTTACCAAGAAACGATGAGGATGAAAATGGCAGAGTTGAATCTTGTACTTTATGAACCGGAGATTCCGGCAAATACAGGAAATATCGGACGTACCTGCGTGGCCACAGGGACAAGGCTTCATTTGATTGAACCTCTGGGGTTTCAGTTGAATGAAAAGGCAGTGAAACGGGCCGGAATGGATTATTGGCCGGAATTGGATGTAACCCGTTACATCAACTGGCAGGATTTTCTTGCAAAGAATCCAGGAGCAAAAATTTATATGGCAACTACAAAGGGGCGCCGTTTGTATACGGAAGTGCAGTATGAGGAAGACTGTTATCTGATGTTTGGAAAAGAGAGCGCAGGGATTCCGGAGGAAATTCTGAAAGCGCATCCGGACACCTGCGTGCGTATTCCTATGCTGGGAGAAACGCGTTCTCTCAATCTTTCCAATGCGGCGGCCATCGTCTTGTATGAAGCGCTGCGGCAGAATCAATTTGCTCATATGAAACTTGCCGGGGAACTTCACCAGCTGAACTGGGAGGACTGACGGATTGCTGTGGACTGCAAAGCAGAGGTAAAATATGAATTTTATAGAAGCCAGAAAATTAGTGTATGAATATATCAGACGCGATGAGGAGGAGAATGTAGAGGGAATCACCACAGCTTTGGACAATGTGAGTCTTTCTATCAAGCAAGGTGAATTCGTGGCAGTTCTGGGACACAATGGTTCTGGGAAATCTACCCTTGCCAAACATTTGAACGTGCTGCTGCAGGCAGGTGAGGGAACACTTTGGATAGACGGAAAAGACGCCGGAGACAAGGAAAATGTGTGGGAAATCCGTAAGAACACGGGAATGGTTTTTCAGAATCCGGACAACCAGATTATTGCCGGTGTGGTGGAGGAGGACGTGGCTTTTGGGCCGGAAAATATAGGAGTTCCCACAGATGAAATTTGGAAACGGGTGGAGAGAAGCCTGGAGTCTGTGGGAATGACAGCTTACCGGGAACATTCTCCTAACAGGCTTTCCGGCGGACAAAAACAGCGTGTTGCCATTGCAGGGGTGATGGCTATGGAACCGAAGTGCATTGTGATGGATGAATCCACTGCCATGTTAGACCCCAACGGCCGAAATGAAGTTTTAGAGGCGGTGATGGGCCTAAATCAGGAGAAACATATTACGGTGATATGGATTACTCATTATATGGAGGAGGTAGTTCAGGCGGACAGAGTCTATGTGATGGACAAGGGAAAAGTAGTGATGGAAGGAACCCCTCGCGAAATTTTTTCTCAGGCAGACATATTAAAAGCCTGTCGTCTGGATGTGCCTCAGGTCACGCTTCTGGCACATGAGCTGAGAAAAGCAGGAATTAAGGTGCCGGAGGGAATTCTCACAAGGCAGGAACTGGTGGAAGCATTATGTCAATTATATTAGATAAAGTCAGCTATGTATACGGCAGGAAAACAGCATATGAGAAACAGGCATTGAGAAACATCAGCCTGAAAATTGAGGACGGCGAATTCATCGGCCTGATTGGACATACAGGTTCTGGAAAGTCTACGTTAATTCAGCATTTGAATGGGTTACTGCAGGCAGATTCCGGCGGTATTTACTATAATGGACGGGATATTTATGAGACAGATTATGACAAAAAAGAGCTGCGGAGCAAAGTAGGCCTGGTCTTTCAATATCCGGAGCACCAATTGTTTGAGACAACCGTTTTTGAAGATGTGTGTTTTGGGCCCAGAAATCTGGGACTTTCCAAAAAGGAAACGGAACTGCGGGCTTTTGGCGTGCTGCGAAGTGTGGGACTGCCGGAGGAGTGCTGGTATCAATCGCCTTTTACACTTTCCGGCGGACAGAAAAGACGTGCCGCTATTGCTGGGGTGCTGGCCATGAAACCGGAAGTACTTATTTTGGATGAACCGACTGCCGGGCTGGACCCCAAGGGAAGAGATGAAATTTTAGAGCAGGTGGCCTCCATGCACCGGGAACTGCATATGACTGTGATTCTGGTGTCCCACAGCATGGAAGATGTGGCCCGATATGTGAATCGGCTGATTGTGATGAATCAGGGCAGCATTCTGCTGGACGGCAGGCCCGGAGAGGTATTTCAATATTACAGAGAGCTGGAGGCAGTGGGACTTGCAGCCCCTCAGGTGACGTATCTGATGCATGAACTGCAGCAGAGAGGAATTCCGGTGGATACAGGGGTTACTACGCTGGAGGAGGCGAAAGAATCCATTTTGCAGGCATTTTCCGGCAGAACACGTTCCAGATAACCCGATGACATGCAGAATGAAAATGACAAGCAGGAAATATTATGTTGAGAGATATTACAATTGGGCAATATTATCCTTCCAATTCCATAATACACAGACTGGATTCCAGGGTGAAACTGGTGGGGACGCTGGCTTACGTTTTGTCTCTGTTTCTCTTTCGAAACGTCTTTGGATTTGCGGCTGTGACTTTTGGCCTGGCAGTCCTTGTGAAGATGTCTAAAGTTCCTTTCCGCTACATGGTGAAAGGGCTTAGGGCTATTGTGATTATCCTTGTGATGACAGGACTGTTTAATGTGTTTTTGACACCGGGTGAGCCGCTTTGGTCTTTCTGGAAGTTTACAATTACCCAGGAAGGATTGAAAAATGCAGGGTTTATGATAATTCGTCTTGTTTATCTGATTCTGGGAAGTTCTCTGCTGACGCTGACAACTACGCCCAATCAGCTGACGGATGGCATGGAAAAAGGATTACGGCCTCTCAATAAAATTGGAGTTCCGGTTCACGAAGTTTCCATGATGATGTCCATTGCGCTGCGTTTCATTCCGATTCTAGTGGAAGAGACAGACAAGATTATGAAAGCGCAGCTTGCCAGAGGCGCAGATTTTGAGAGCGGAAATCTGATAAAAAAGGCAAAAGCCATGGTGCCTCTCTTGGTACCCTTGTTTATCTCTGCATTTCGTCGGGCAAATGACCTTGCACTGGCTATGGAGGCGAGATGCTACCGGGGAGGAGAAGGCAGGACGAAAATGAAGCCTTTGAAATATGAAAAAAGAGACAGAGCGGCCTACTTGATAATTGGTGGATATTTTATAGGGATTATTTTGCTGCGGATGTTAAATTTTAATTTTCATATAGAAAATTGATTCGGATTTCCTATATGAGAACATAATCGTATCGCAGGATTTTTTTATGTTCCCTGAGGCTGCCGGCTGTGGTGGAGATGAATCGTATGAGAGTAAAACTGGTTGTCGCTTATGAGGGAACAAATTACTGTGGCTGGCAGGTTCAGCCCAACGGAATTACCATAGAAGAAGTGTTGAACCGTACTTTGTCGGAACTTCTTCACGAGGAAATACAGGTGACGGGGGCGAGCCGTACAGATGCAGGCGTGCACTCTCTGGGAAATGTGGCGGTATTTGACACAGAGAGCAGAATTCCTCCCGACAAAATCTGCTATGCTTTGAATCAGCGTCTGCCGGAAGATATTGCGGTGCAAAGTTCCTGTCAGGTTCCGGATGATTTTCATCCGCGGCATTGCTACAGTGAAAAAACTTACGAGTACCGTATTTTAAACCGGAAGATTCCCATTCCGACGCTGCGGCGGGACACCTATTTTTATTATAGGAATCTGGATGTGGAAAAGATGCAGCAGGCAGCAGCCTGTCTGGTGGGAGAGCATGATTTCAAAAGCTTTTGCTCTATGAAAACAAGTGTGGAAACTACGGTGCGCAGGATTCTCTCCTGCAGTGCTGTAAGGTCCTGTGATGACATTATTACGATTCGAGTAACCGGGACGGGATTTTTGTACCATATGGTCCGAATTATTGCAGGGACCTTGATTTCTGTGGGAGTGGGAGAGATAGAGCCGGAGGCAGTGGCAGAAATACTTGAAAAGAAGGAGCGGAAAGCGGCGGGGCCTACGGCTCCGGCCTGCGGCCTCACCATGATTGGGATTAAGTACGGCTGAATGGCCGTTTATATTTAGGCGCTTATATTTATAGAAAGAAAAGAATTGACACCAGAGAATGTATGTAATATAATGTCAAGGTATGGCGAGTTAGAAATGCAAGCCTTGCTCCGGCGAAGCGTTTTTGCTTTGATGTACAAAGAAAAATGTAAATGGTGTGAAAATGATAGCTCGAATGAAATTCTTTATGGCAGAGCCAGCCGCAGTGCAGAAGAAATTCGGAAAGCATTTCTCAGGACAGCACAGGCTGAGTATTTGGAATGTGCACTCACAGGTGCGCAGGCGGACGGCATTCGGATATCAGAGTAACATTGTAAAATTCAAGGAGGTAACATTCAATGAAAACTTTTATGGCCAGCCCGGCAACAATTGAAAGAAAATGGTACGTAGTTGATGCTGAAGGGAAGACACTGGGACGTTTGGCATCAGAAGTGGCAAGAGTATTAAGAGGAAAACATAAACCAATCTTTACACCTCACATTGATACCGGGGACTATGTAATCGTTGTCAATGCAGAGAAAGTGAAAGTAACTGGTAAGAAATTATCTCAGAAAGTTTATTATCATCACTCTGAATATGTAGGCGGAATGAAAGAGACTACATTAAAAGAGATGCTGGCAAATAAACCGGAGAGAGTAGTTGAGCTTGCAGTAAAAGGCATGCTTCCCAAAGGACCTTTAGGAAGACAGATGTACAAGAAATTGTTCGTGTATGCAGGAGCAGACCACAAGCATGAAGCTCAGAAACCAGAAGCACTTACATTTTAATCAGGAGGTAGAGAGAAATGGCTGATACAAGGTATTATGGAACAGGAAGAAGAAAAAAATCAATTGCCAGAGTATATTTAGTACCGGGAACTGGCAAGATTACAATTAATAAAAGAGATATTGACGAGTATTTGGGACTGGAAACTTTGAAAGTAATTGTCCGCCAGCCATTGGTGGCAACAGATACCGTAGACAAGTTTGATATTTTGGTTAATGTAAAAGGCGGTGGATATACAGGTCAGGCTGGCGCTATCCGTCATGGTATCTCCAGAGCATTGCTGCAGGCAGATGCTGATTACAGACCAATCTTAAAGACAGCAGGATATCTGACACGTGACCCGAGAATGAAAGAGAGAAAGAAATACGGCCTCAAAGCGGCCCGTCGCGCTCCGCAGTTCAGCAAGCGTTAATCGGCTGTTCAAACCGTATCAAAATTGCTCAAAAACCCCGGAAAATCAAGGTTTTCCGGGGTT
>JAAWLS010000087.1 GCA_022798035.1 Lachnospiraceae bacterium
CGTGTATATAAGGTAAATGATATGGTGGAGAAGCCGTCGCTGGAAGAAGCGCCTTCCAATGTGGCAGTGCTGGGACGTTACATTATTACACCGGAAATCTTTCCGTTTTTAGAGACCCAGGACGAAGGATGCGGCGGAGAAATCCAGCTTACAGATGCATTGAAGCGTCTGGCGAAAGAGCAGGCCATGTATGCCTATGACTTTAAAGGACACCGCTACGATGTGGGAACCAAGACGGGCTTTATTCAGGCGAATATTGAATTTGCATTGCGGAATGATGAATTGAAAGAAGAGATGAAAGCATATTTGGAGAGCCTTCATGAAAATATGGATGAGATGCTTCAATATGATTAAAGACGGCGGCACCCGGAAATGTAAATGAATGCGGCATCCCAATGTGGAAATGTAAAATGATATGCGGCATCCCAAATGAAAAAGAAAAAGGAATTCCCCTCTGATTAGATTCCGGAATTCCTTTTTCCTTATACACAAGTCGGCAGGCAGTATGTTGTGGAAGCAGGGAGAAGTCATATCTGAATCCCCCGGCCGTATGGTTATTTTTCTGCCTTTCCCTTCTTGAACTTGTCCATAAATTTCTTTTTTTCTACGACTGGTTCGGTGGAGCCCCGCAGTCCTTTGACAGAAGTGATGTAGAGGCCGCTGACCACAGCCTTCACCTCTTTTTTGGTAGGAATCTTGTCAAAGATGTCTCCCTCACAGATAAAGGTCATGATTTTAGGTCCGACTTTGGCTTTTACGATAGGCATTTTGGAGCCCCGCAGTACTCTTGGAGCCTGTGCCAGAACTGCCGGGGGAAGTCCCGCATCCTTTAATTTCATTTTTTTCTTATCAATCACCAGCATGGATATTGTCTGAGCAGCGGCAGCAATCTGCTCGTCCTGTTCTGCTTTTTTCTTCTGTGCTTTTTTGCCAAGTATATAAAGTGTGATTGCTGCTCCGGCCATAAAAACAAGAATAATCAATAACACTAATTGCCATGTTGCCACAAGAAAACCTCCCTTTTATTACAATTTGCATTTTATTGTATCATTGATTGGAGTAAAAAGCAATGCTTGAATTTCTTGAGGTATGGCATTCTGTATCTTTTTTATAATGCGAGGAGGAACAGAGATGAAGAAATGTTTTCGAATAATGGTATCTTTGATTATAGTGACAGTCGCCGGGGCCGGACTTTTTTTCTGGGCTTATCATCCGCCGGAGCGTCAGAAGGAAAGCTGGCAGGCCGAGATTTTGGAATTTTCAGAAGAAAATCCAACGCCAGAAGAAGAACCGGAAGGCGGCTTGGAGGAAAAGCAAAAGGAAGAACAGTCTGCAGACGAAGGGGACAGAGAAAAGCAGTCTGCAGAAGCAGAGGATAAAGGACAGCCTTCCAAAGAAGGAAATTATCAGCCAGAGGGAGAGTCCCGGGAGAGCGTTCTTGTGTTCGCCGGAGATATTTATCTGAGCCCTTATGTGCTGGACAGATACAACAGCGGGGGAATTCAGGAGGTGCTTTCAGAAAATCTTCTGTCTGAGATGATAAATGCTGATATCACGATGGCAAATGAGGAATTTCCTTTTTCTGTGAGAGGAGAACAGGCGCCGGACAAACAATTTACCTTCCGGGTGGAGCCTTCTTATGTGAAAGTTCTGAAGGAGATGGGGATTGATGTGGTGAGCCTTGCCAACAACCATGCGCTGGATTATGGAAAGGATGCGCTGACAGACACTTTTGCCGCGCTGGATGAAGCGAAGATTGCCTATGTGGGAGCCGGCCAGGACAAAGAACGTGCCGCGCAACCTTTCTTTGCTCAGGCAGGACAGAAAACATTTGGATTTCTGGGAGCTTCCAGAGTGATTCCTGTGCCGGAATGGAATATTGAGAACAGACAGCCGGGAATGCTATGCACTTATGACAGCGTAGCTCTCTGTGAGGCAGTCCGGCGGGCAAAAGAGCAGTGTGACTTTCTGACTGTCTACGTGCACTGGGGCATTGAACGGGAACATACACCGGAGGAGTATCAGAGACAGCTGGCGAAAGCCTACATAGATGCAGGCGCAGATTTGGTGGTGGGAGCCCATCCCCATGTACTGCAGGGGATTGAGTATTATAATGGCAGGCCCATTGTCTACAGTCTGGGAAATTATATTTTTAATCAGGAGATTGCAGATACTGTACTTTTGAAAGTTACCGTGTCACAGGAAAATCAGACGAAACTGCAGTTGATTCCAGCCTATGCCGCAGGGGCAAAAACCCAGGAGAAAAGCGGGGAACAGGTATCAGAGCTGTATCGTTTTTTGGAGGAGATTTCTTATGAAATCCAGATAGGAGAGGATGGAACGGTACATTGAAAGAATACAGAAACGGAAAGGAGCGGGGAGATTTCCCCAGGGAGAGATGAAAAAGGAAAAAAACAGGCATTCATTTTCAGGTTCAATTGGTTTTGTGCTTGCGGCGGCAGGCAGTGCGGTGGGGTTGGGAAATATCTGGAGATTTCCTTATCTGGCGGCAAAGGACGGCGGCGGACTTTTTCTGGTCATCTATTTGATTTTAGCGTTGACTTTCGGCTTTACGCTGCTGGCTACGGAGATTGCCATTGGAAGAAAGACGAAACAGAGCCCTTTGACTGCTTACGGGAAACTGAAGGAAAAATGGAAGCCTCTCGGCGTGCTGGCCTGTCTGGTGCCGGTGATTATCATGCCTTATTACTGTGTGATTGGCGGATGGGTTGTGAAATATCTACTGGCTTATCTGACCGGAGAGGGAAGCAGTGCGGCTGCGGATGGATATTTTACAGATTACATCGGAAGGGCAGGACAGCCGCTATTGTTTATGATAGTGTTTCTGCTGATTGTGGCAGTGATTATATTCCGCGGCGTCAACCGTGGGATTGAGTCGTTTTCTAAAATTCTGATGCCGCTGCTGCTTCTTATGGTGGTGGGCATTGCAGTTTTTTCTCTGACTATCAAATTTACGGATGGAAATGGAGTTACGAGAACCGGAATGGAAGGATTTCAGATTTATGTGATTCCAAATCTGGAGGGATTGACGATAAAGGGATTTTTCACCGTGCTGGTGGACGCCATGGGCCAGTTGTTTTTCAGTCTGAGCGTTGCCATGGGAATTATGATAGCTTATGGCTCTTATGTGAAAGATGACGCAAATCTGGTGAAATCCATCAATCAGATAGAGATTTTTGATACGGCGGTTGCATTTTTGGCAGGCGTGATGATTCTTCCTGCAGTCTATACTTTTATGGGAAGAGAGGGAATGGAGGCTTCCGGCCCCAGCCTGATGTTTGTGTCACTGCCGAAAGTTTTTGCCTCCATGGGAAAGGCCGGAAATGGAATCGGCGCACTGTTCTTTGCCATGGTTCTGTTTGCGGCTCTTACCAGTGCAGTGTCGGTAATGGAGGCTGTTGTGTCCAGCATTATGGACAAATTCCATGTGTCCCGGATAAAGGCTGCAGTGATAGAGACAGTGATTGCGCTGGCAGGCGGCGTGCTGGTGTGCCTTGGCTATAACAACCTGTATTTTGATATCGTCCTGCCAAACGGCGCCCATGCACAGATTCTTGACGTTATGGATTACATCAGCAACAATTGTCTCATGCCTTTGGTGGCAATCGGAACCTGTATTTTGATTGGATGGGTTGTCAAGCCTGCGGCCGTTATTGAGGAAGCGGAAAAGACAGGGTGCAGATTTGGAAGAAAACGGCTGTACATTGTGATGGTACGTTACATTGCACCGGCACTTCTGGTGGTACTGCTGCTGAAATCTATCGGAATTTTGAGCGTGATATAAGAGATATTTTCAGATTGCTGCGTGCATATAAAAATTATTTTCGGATTTGAGAAGGCGTACATCCGTAGAGTGTTTTGAAAGTGTGATGGAATAGTTTTTGGTTTGTAAATCCATTTTTTTCCATGAGAAACGAGACGGGCTCGTCTGTGTTGATTAAATCCTGATAAACATGGGCGGCCCGTACCTGGTTGACGTACTGCAGAAAAGAGATTCCCATATTTTTCTTAAAAAATCTGCAGAAATACTCTTTTCGAAATCCCAGTAAATCAGAAATGTCCTGGAGAGAAATTGGCTCAGAAAAGTGGGTCTCCACATATCCGATTACTTCCCGGATGCGGTTCATATTTAATTTGTTGGTGTCCTTTAAAAGCGGCGCGGAGTCTACAGCGAAATTTAAAATTAATTTTGAAAGGATTTCCAGTATCAATCCTTCGGATTCCAATAAAAAGGCCGGGGAGTTGGTGATATACGATTCCGTAATCCGTTTCAGGCAGCCGCACATTTCCAGATACACAGGAAATGAATCGTCGGAGATGGAATCGGGGCAGCAGTGGATTTGGTAGTCCTGTATTTTGGGAAAATACCATTCCAGGGACTTCTTGTCGATGTGAATGCAGAGAAACATAGCGCTTTCCCCGTGATGGTAAGTGCTGTGTACCTTCAGGAATCTATCACAAGGAGCTGTTTATTTTTCTGGTGATAAGTGTTTCCGTCTATCAAAATGTCAGATTCTCCATTCAGGGGATAGAGAATTTCCAAAGATTCATGCCAGTGAAGAGGGGTATAGCCGCCAGCTTTTGTGTAGAAAGCAATTTTGATGTTGAGCGGGCTTGTTTCCAATGTGATTTCGTTGTATGGTTCCATAAAAATCCTCCTCTGATTGTTAAGTTTCATTTTATAGAAATAAGAGAAAAAGTCAATATCGACTTAAAAACGGTCAAAAAACTGCCTATTATACTGGAGTGTGAAGCAGTATGATAGGAGCTGTCAAGAGAAAAATAAAAATCAGACAAAAAGGAGAATATGATTATGACAGCATTAAAAATGAACAGTGCAGTGAAGAAAAATGAAAAACAGGAGTTTGCAGGAAACATGGTTTCTCTGTGCAGCAGATTTGTAAATTATCTGGAAGAGAACCGCTCCGTTATTTGTGCCGGAATGCAGACATTAAACAGCAGCGCTGACCCTTATGGAAGTTATGCTATGAAAAAAAGCGTGAGATAAGCGGTGGCGGACCAATGAGAAAATGGAATAACGCGTAAAGAGGTACTTCTTACTGTGAAAGCCAGAGACTTTCACAGCGTGGATGGCTGCAGACGAAGAAAGCTGTCCTGGATTAAGAAGTGCCTTTTTTATAGTACCAAAAATGTCAAAATCCGCTGAATCCTTTTGAGATTGCTGCCATATAGTTAGAAAAAGAAGTAATGACAGAGGAAATATGGCCGCAAACAGTGAAAAATTTGAAAATTTATTGAACCTTGCCTTAGATGCCACACAGCGGGAACGGGAAAAATCTCTGCAGCTTGGCGTGGGCTATGAGCCTGAGGAGCAGCGATGGGAGATTATTGTAAAGTATTCCGGAAATATCAAGGGTCTGGCTGAGAGAAATCCACAGATTGAAGTAATTGAATTAATCAATGAGTATGCCATTTTGTATGTGCCGGAGAGTGCCATGGGGGAGATAGCAGCGGCACAGGAAGTAGAATATGTAGAAAAACCAAAACGGATGTATTTTGCAGTGCGGGAAGGAAAACAAGAATCCTGCATTACACCGCTGCAGAATGCACGTTACAATCTGACAGGGCAGGGCGTGATTGTGGCTGTTCTGGATTCTGGAATTGACTACAGTCATCCGGATTTTCGAAACGAGGACGGAACCACGAGAATCTTTGCACTGTACGACGAAACGCTGGACAGGGAATTCACTTCTGAGGAAATCAATCAAGCTCTGCAGGCATCTAATGAGCAGGAGAGATTCCGCATCGTTCCCAGCAGAGATACTTCCGGGCATGGTACCCACGTGGCCGGTATTGCGGCTGGAAACGGGAGGGCTTCTCAAGGTGTGAACCGGGGCGTAGCCTATGAGAGTCCTCTGCTGGTGGTAAAGCTGGGTACTCAGGAGCCAAATGGATTTCCAAGGACCACCCAGTTGATGCGCGGCCTGGATTATGCAGTGCGGAAGTCCTTGGAATATCAGATGCCCATGGCAGTTAATATCAGTTTTGGAAATACTTACGGCTCTCACAGCGGGAGCGCGCTGCTGGAGAGTTATATCAATGATATTTCCAACTACTGGAAAACAAGTATTTCTATAGGAACCGGAAATGAGGGAGCAGCCAGAGGGCATACCTCCGGTATTTTGGAGCAGGGAAAACAGAGAGAAATCGAACTGGGGGTGGGGGAATACGAGGCTGCTTTGAATTTGCAGCTCTGGAAATCTTATGTGGATGAGTATGATGTGATTTTGATTCATCCCTCCGGTAACAGAATAGGGCCGATTCGTCAGATTCAGGGCCCCCAGCGTTTTGTCTTGGGGCAGACGGAACTGCTTATCTATTATGGAGAGCCCAGTCCTTATAATCTTTATCAGGAAATCTATGTTGATTTTCTTCCCACAGAATCGTATATTGACACAGGGGTCTGGAAAGTGGAGCTGGTTCCGGAGCGGATTGTACAGGGAAATTATGACCTGTGGCTGCCAGGACAGTCGGTGCTGAACCAGGGGACAGGATTTCTATACCCAGTGGAAGAGACTACGCTGACTATCCCTTCCACAGCGGAAAAAGTCATTTCCGTGGCAGCTTATGACGCCAGATATCAGAAGCTGGCAGAATTTTCCGGACGAGGATTTACCCGGCAGACCAACCAGATTAAACCAGATATTGCCGCTCCCGGTGTAGATATCCTTTCTGCCGCTCCCGGAGGCGGCTATGCAGTGAGAAGCGGGACTTCCATGGCAACGCCTTTCGTAACGGGAAGTGCGGCCCTTTTGATGCAGTGGGGAATCGTGGAAGGGAATGACCCCTATCTGTATGGGGAGAAGGTGAAGGCGTATCTGATAAGAGGAGCAAAGCATCTGCCAATTCTGCAGGAGTACCCAAACGTAAGTTTGGGATGGGGACTTCTTTGTTTGAGAGATAGTGTGCCGGGGTAAAAGATGCGGTTATCACATTTAATAAATTTACAATCTGGGGAAGTTAATGATAAGATTAATTTCCTTTACAGAAAAATAAGAATGAAATATAATTGTAAATAAAATAGTAATGAAGGTGAAGAGTATGAATATTTCAGAAAAGGTTGACGAATTATTAAAATATTGTTCTGTTTATCAAGGACATGTAAACATGATGGATGAACGCAGAGAAGAGGGGGGATTTCAAGTTACATTGCAAGAAGAGAAGGATATTCTTGCAAATCTTGACAAATTGCAATTTATTCTTCTGACAGGAGAAGCCGGGGATGGAAAATCCCGGCTAATCCGAACATTGAGAAAAAAATTGGATGAATATGGATTTCGTGAACCATATATGGATTTTTCAGCTGAAGCGGAGACAGAAAAAGAGAGAATATTGAAAAAAATTGCTGATATTATTGACGGAAAAACGAAAGAGCGGATTATTATTGCAGCAAACGTGGGTATATTTACAAAATGTGTGATTAAGTATCAGCAATCTTTGATGAAAAAACTCAGCCAGAAAAATGACAGGGTGAAAATCATAAATTTTGAGAAAAGAAATCTTGCATACGATAAAGAAGTATTTCAAAAGATTGTGCAGGCTTTTTTTTCTTATGATGGAAAACCATGCGAAAACAGGGATTGCAGGTTTTGTGGAAATTGTGCATTTCAGGAAAATTTGGATTTTTTGTTGTCAAAAAGAGGATGGGAAAGTGTGCGGATTATGTGTGATGCAATCTGTTTGATGGGAGAGCATGTTACATTCCGGGAATTGTTATCTTTGCTGGCTTATATGGTCACATTTGGAGATAGCTGCAGAGAGCGCAGAGAAAGGAAGGAACAAGAGGATTTTTTTGTAGATGCTGTTTTTAATCAGGAAAATCATTTAGATAAGGTGCTTTTAAATATATTCCGCATGGATCCGGCATTTAAAAATTTGAAAGGCGATGTCTTAGAGTATCATTCGGTAGAAGAATGCCGCAGGGAAAAGCGCAAACGATTTTTTTATGGGCAGGAGAATCCTTATGAATTGCTGGCAGTGGATTATTTGACGGAATTTCAAAATGTAATTTCTTTTTTTCAAGAGACACCCTTTATTGATTCGGCAGAAATCCAAAATAAAGAGTTGTATCACTTAAAGCGTGGCCTTGGAAGATTGACAAGACGGGGGCAGAGTGACCTTGCCATGAAAGTGGCTGATACGCCGATAATGTTTGGAGATGATATCCAGACAGAATTTGAACTTGGCAATATAGACATGATTTGGCATAGATATGGCATTGATTTTGAGAATTTAGATATGAAAATACATAAGCCAGAAGAACAGAACCGCTTTTCTATCAGCTATGTATTTCAGGAAAATGAAAATATTAATGCGATTACCCTTGTGGTAGATTACAAACTATTCCGTTATTTAATGATGGCGGATGGTTATTATTATTTGAGCCATAATAGCAAGTCATTGGAAGAATACCGGATTAAT
>JAAWLS010000088.1 GCA_022798035.1 Lachnospiraceae bacterium
GCATGGTCTCCGATTCTCTCCACATTTCCAGTCATTTGAAAATACTGGCCTGCCATTTTAGTATCTCTTTCATTAGACTCATTAATTATCGTTCTGGAAATAGAGCCAGAAATCTCTCTGTTCAGATAGTCAATGTATTCCTCCGTCTCATTGATTTCAGATAAAGGTTCTGCATCTGCCATTCGAAAAGCCCAAAAAGCTTTATCTACATTATACTGTGCCATCTGCAGCATCCGCATAATTTCCTGGCGAAGCTGATTGAAATAAATTGCAGAAGTACCGATGGCCGCCCCCTGATGAGGTTCTTTCTGAACCAGATATTTCAGGTATCGCTCAGATACCGGTCTCTCCTCTCCCCCTTCATCCGGCAGAATTCTCCTGAATATCTCTGTCTGAGCCCCAGCTGCCGGAAATAAAAGGACTGCAGTCACCAAGTTAAAGAATGTATGAATATTTGCAACCTGTGCCGCGGGATTGGAGGGAGTCAAACGCTCCAGAAACGCAGTCAGCGGCGTAACTGTACACAAAATTGTAAATAGGACCGTTCCTGTTATGTTAAACAGTAAATGGAGCTGCGTCACCCTTTTTCCCGCTCTGGCCCCTTTAGCAGAGGCTGCTATTGTGCCGACGCAGGTTCCAATATTCTCTCCAAACAGCACAAAAGCTGCCTCTTTTAATCCAATCCAGCCGCTGACTGCCAAAACCTGCAAAATTCCCACTGATACAGCAGATGAACGTAGAAGAACTGCCGCTAGAATTCCAATTCCGATTCCCAGAAAAGGGTCCGTGCATATCCCCATACATCTGCCAAAAAACGTGGAGCCCTGCAGAGGTCTCATGGCCTCCTCCATCATTTCCATTCCCATAAAAAAGACCCCAAGTCCTGCCAAAATCTCACCAGCACAGACATAGCTGTTTCTCTTCCGCATCATAATGAGAATGACTCCGGCAAAAATAAAAAGAGGCGCTGCCGCTCCCACTTTCCATGCAATTAATTGTCCTGTAAGAGTTGTGCCGATATTCGCCCCCATCACAACCCAAACTGCCTGCTGCAGCGTAATTATTCCGGAACTGACAAAGCCCGCCGCCATCAGTACCGTGGCCGAGGAAGACTGAATCACAGCTGTTATCACAGCTCCTGCCGCTAATCCCAAAAAAGGATTTGTTGTCAATTTCTCCAGCACCCGGCGCATCCTGTTTCCCACGGCAGTCTCCAATCCGCCGCACATCATCTGTCTCCCATACAAAAAGAGCGCAAATCCCCCGAACAATTTCAATACTTCTCTTGTGCCCATATTTCCTTCTCCCCTGCGTTGTCTTTCTTTTCCTGCTCAAAAGAGCATATTCATACCCCCATGCATACCTGGTTATTCTCATCAGGATTTCCTCATAAGACAAGGAAAATGAAAGAACCGTACACTCCCATGTAACGGTCTTTCATTTCCTACATAGTACACTGACGTATTTCAGAAACAGAATAGCAACTTTTTTATCATCCGTCAATCTCTGCAGGGTTTCCTTAGCATTTTCTTATCATGTCCTCCAAACGCTTAATCAAGACCCCCGCCACAATTCCAATTACGGCGCCGGCCAATGTTCCTGACAAAATTAATACTGGAAAATAATACAGAAGTTTCACATTTTCCACCACCAGAACCGCCGCCAGAATTTGCCCTGCGTTGTGGGCCACTCCTCCTAAAACGCTGACGCCTGTGGCAGAAAAAAGTTTTATCTTCCGTGCCCCAATCATTGTGAGAAGGCTTAGTATGCCTCCCGCCAGGCTGTATACCATACTTGCAGGATTTCCGAATGTAAACCCTGTCAGTACAATTCGCACCAGAGACAAAGTACATGCCTCTTTCGTTCCCATGGTATATAATGTTACAATTACCACTAGGTTGCCCAGTCCCAGCTTCACACCCGGAATTCCAAGGTTGATAGGAAACAGCGATTCAAGATAGGAAAATACAAATGCCAGCGCTGTCAGCATCCCCATATAAGCCGCTTTTTTCGCCATAGCCTCTCCTCCCTCAATTTGTGGTGCCGTCCAAATTCTGCCCTCTTCCATTCTCAATTTCCACCACAACTTTGTTGGGCAGACACACCAGACTTTCTCCCCGTTTTTCAATGGGCCGATGATTTACACATATTTTATCCGGACAGGTAGCCTCTCTGATTTCGGCCTTTCCTTCCCTGATTTCCAGTATATTGTAATTTTTCCCCTGAGCCTCTATCTCTACAGTCATATCCTGCTCCAGCGGATAGCGTCCCTGTTCTTTTCCATCCAGATACACCACCGCTTCCCCGCTTTCCGTGCTCATAGAAGCATACAAGGATATCCCCAAAAATACTGCCAGCGCTGCAGCTACCAGAACAGCAATCAAAATCACATCATTTTTTTTCATGAAATTCAAACCCTCCAGAGCAGCGGATATCTCCATCTTTTAAAATCCACAGGGCCTCCACTCCCGGCAGAGATTCCACAAATTCCAGCCCTTCCTCAAATTCCATATTAAACAGCGCGGTGGAAAGAGCAT
The DNA here is from genome assembly GCA_022798035.1 of Lachnospiraceae bacterium. Taxonomy (GTDB): domain Bacteria; phylum Bacillota; class Clostridia; order Lachnospirales; family Lachnospiraceae; genus Petralouisia. Next base: position 2,538 of record JAAWLS010000088.1, read on the forward strand.
CTGCCATGCCGGAATCTTTCGTCTGCACAGATACAGAAGGAAAATACTCAGAGGGCATTCCTGTTCCGGGGTTGATAATGTGGCAATAACGTTTTCCATTTACCAGATAGAAGCGCTGATAATCTCCGCTGGTTACAATGGACTGGTCTGCCATCTCCACAACACCCACGTAACTCTCATCACTCTCCAAATCCGGATTCTCAATTCCAATCCGCCAAGGTGTTCCGTCTTTCTTTGTTCCCACTGCACAGACATTTCCCCCTACGCTGATTAACGCATGTTCCATGCCTATCTCCCTGGCATACTCTGCCAGGCGCTGTACTGCATATCCTTTTCCGATGCTTCCCACATCCAGAGACATTTCCTGCTCTTTCAAAAACACCGTGGATTTCTCCTCATCGACAATCAAATTGGAGATATCTGTGTACTGCGCTTTTTCCTGAAGCAGTTCTTCTGGCGGAAGAGCGGCCTGCTTCGGTTCTTGCATTCCCTGTTCCCGATACGCATGCCAGACAGACAAAACACTGCCGTATGCAATGTGAAGCCTGCCTTCCGTCTTCTGGTACATTTCTTTGCCCAGTTTCAGCAGCTCCACAATCTCTCTGTCTACTTTTACCGCCTCCGCTCCCGCAGCGTCATTGATAGTTTTTATATTGTTGATTCCATCGTATGTGTGATAGATATCAAACAGTCTGTGATAGTACTGTAGTTTCTCCTGCAAAAGTTTCGTCTGACTCTCAAATTCTTCTTGACTTGCAGCATATCCGCTGATGGAAGTCACGGTATCAAAACTGTCAAAAAATTTCGTCTCATACAATTTTGTTTCTTTATTATTACGCTGTATCAGAACAAGTCCTGCTGCCAAGGCTGCTGCTGCCACTAGAGAAACTGCCCGATATACTCTTTTCATATCTATTAAATTCCTCTTTCATATTCTGTCAGATTTTTTCACAAAACAGACGAGTGCGCATATTATTTTATTAGGAAAGATGCTTCATGCTTCAGTATGATTAGGTCTTTCCAATAAAATAAAGAGCTCCCTTCTTGTCTCTGCATTTATCTGCCGACCAAAAAGGGAGCGTTTTCACTTTATTCCCACGAGCAATGAGCCAAGCAGCCACGCCTGCGCGGATATTTGATTATAAAGGCTGAACTATTCTTCTGCGCCGTCTTCCTCTGCCTTATCGTCCTCTCCGGCATCCTGATGATTTTCATCTGCACCGTCCTTATCGTCTGTCTGTTTGTCTGCGTTATTTTCATCGTCCGCGCTGTCTTTATCGTCTGTCTGTTTGTCTGCGTTATTTTCATCGTCCGCGCTGTCTTTATCGTCCGCGTTATCTTGCGCATCTGTCTGCTCGTCTGTATTTTCGCTTTCTGCCTGTTTGATTGTAAACAAGTCCTCAAAAGTAACCTTTGCCCATTCTTTCTCGTTTACCTTATATTTAACGTCTTTTTTATAACTGTCGCATACTTCTTTGTAATGGTCGTTCTTCCGCTGTTCCACAATTTCATCTTTTTTCTTCTCTGTGGCTTCCTTGTCAAACGTACTGTCCATACGGACCAGGAAATAGCTGCTGTCCCCTGTGACAACCTTGCTGATTTCTCCTTCTTTTAATTTATTGGCGGCTTCCAGCAATGCCTTGTCCAAAGATTCCTCATCGTCCCCATAAGATTTCTGAGAAACTGTATAGCTTTCTTTTTCTGCCGCTTCTTTAAATTCCTCAGCAGAAGACACCTTCAGCCCGGAAGCAAAAGTTTCCAATTTCTTTTTCAGCTCAGCTTTCTCTTCCTCAGTGTACTCCTTCTCTTTCCCCTCGTCGTCCGTGGTGGAATTGTTCTTCACTTCCAGATAACTGATTGTTTTCTGGGCAGCTTCTTCATCCGACACTTTTGTGTCCACTTCCGCATCCATTGCCTTTCGCATTTTCGCCTGAATGGTATTCAGCCGAAGCATCTGCTCCACGTACTCCTGGGCGGCTCCCATCTGCTTAATAGCTGCATCTGTGTTGTCTTCCATAAATTTCTCAGCCGTCTCTTTTATCTTTTGTTGTTCTTCCTCTGTAATTTCCACTTTATAATCTTCCATGTGGTCTTCTAACAGATACAAAATCTCTATATTTTCTGTTACATTCTTTTTGACGGAAGTCTCCATATCGGTTCCGTCATTAAACAAATCTTGAGACCACATTCCTGTTCCGAACATAGCGGAAAACTGACCGTCATAAACGGCCTGCTGATATCTGGCCATAAAATTCATAAATCCCAGAGAAATCTTCTCTCCATTCAGAGTGGCTCCTGTTTTCTCTCCATCTATAGTACTGCCGCATCCCGTCAAAGCGGCTGCTCCCACCACCGCCGCCAAAAGAAGGGGAACTAATCTTTTTTTCTTCATAACATCCTCCTATGGGTTTCTTATTTTTAAATCAGGGCGTCAAAGACCCGCCCTAATCCATTTAGACAAAATCGTACATCACATAAATGACATTATAATTCTTTTTTCCATTGGTAGCAACTATTTTTGTACATTTCACTGTTTTTTCACCAAAAGCTCCCAGGTATCTCTCAGAATCTGCTCTGTAATTTCCAAACTGTTGTTTCCCTTCTGCCTGCTGCTGTGAGATTTCTGATACTCAAAATAAGGCGCCTTGGCATCCCGCACAAACTGCAGAGTCCCCTGATATTTCTCTGTCATCTGAACGAGATTTGCGGGCTCAATTTCCGCATGGAAATAAAATATAAATTTAATTTTTTCTCCAAACTCTTTAATTTCAGTGTAATAGCAGTCATGTGCTTTGGCTTTTAGCTGTGCAATTGTCAGCAGATTTTCCACAGATTTCGGCGGCTCCCCAAATCGGTCAATCAGCTCTTCCAGCATTTCCTCTTTTTCTTCCTGATTCTCAATCACTGCAATCCGTTTGTAGATATCCAGTTTCTGAAATTCATTGGGGATATAGACGGGAGGAATAAAAGCGTCCACTTCCAGCTCAATGGTAGTCTCAAAGGGTTCCTCGGAACCCTCCCCCTTCAGGGATTTTACCGCCTCATTCAGCATTTTACAGTACAAATCATACCCCACAGCCTCCATATGACCATGCTGCTGAGCGCCCAGAAGATTCCCGGCTCCGCGGATTTCCAAATCACGCATGGCAATCTTAAATCCGCTTCCCAGTTCTGTAAATTCTTTGATAGCCGACAGCCGTTTCTCCGCCACTTCCTTCAGCACCTTATTCCGGCGGTACATGAGGAAGGCGTAGGAAGTTCGATTGGAACGGCCCACCCTTCCCCGCAGCTGATACAACTGAGACAGTCCCATGTTATCCGCGTCATGTATAATCATGGTATTGACATTAGAAATATCAAGTCCTGTTTCAATAATTGTTGTAGACACCAGCACATCAATCTCTCCATTGATAAACTGATACATGATATTCTCCAGTTCCCGTTCCCGCATCTGTCCGTGGGCAAAAGCCACATTGGCCTCCGGCACAAGCTGGGCCACCTTTGACGTCACCTCAGCAATTTGATTGACCCGGTTAAACACATAGTACACCTGGCCCTCTCTGGCCAGTTCCCGGTTGACTGCCTCCCGCACAATCTCCTCGTTGTATTCCATCACATAAGTCTGAATGGGCATACGGTCCATGGGCGGTTCCTCCAGCACACTCATATCCCGAATTCCAATCAGGCTCATATGCAAAGTTCTGGGAATGGGGGTGGCAGTCAAGGTCAGGACATCCACATCTTTCTTCATCTGCTTGATTTTCTCTTTGTGAGTCACCCCAAACCGCTGTTCCTCGTCGATAATCAGCAGTCCCAAATCTTTAAATTCCACATCCTTAGACAGCACTCTGTGGGTGCCGATTACAATATCCACCATGCCTTTTTTCAGGTCTTCCACCGTTTTTTTCATCTGGCTTCCGGTACAGAAACGACACATCAAGTCCACCCGCACCGGGAAATCCTTCATGCGTTGAACAAAATTATTGTAATGCTGCTGAGCCAATATGGTAGTGGGCACCAGGTACACCACCTGCTTGCCGTCCTGTACGGCCTTAAAAGCCGCGCGGATGGCAATCTCCGTCTTGCCGTATCCTACATCGCCGCAGACAAGCCTATCCATAATTTTTTTGCTCTCCATATCCCGCTTTGTAGCCTCAATGGCAAGCTCCTGGTCTTCTGTCTCTTCAAAGGGAAACAGTTCTTCAAATTCTTTCTGCCACACCGTATCAGCTCCATAGGCAAACCCGGACCTCTGCTGCCTTGCGGCATACAACTCCACCAGCTCTTTTGCAATCTCCTTGACTGCACCTTTTACCCGGCTGCGGGTCTTATTCCACTCAGGCCCGTCCAAGCGGTTGATTTTCGGTTTTTTGGCCTCTGCGCCTGCATATTTTTGAATGGCCTCTAACTGCGTGGCCAGCACATAGAGAGTGCTCCCTTTGTCGTACTCAATTTTGACATAATCTTTTGCCGTTTTTTGAATCTCAACTTTCTCGATTCCCCGATAAATACCTACGCCGTACCGCTCATGCACCACATAATCTCCAATGCTCAAATCCGTAAAGCTCTGAATCTTCTCCCCTTCGTAAATTCTTCTCTTTTTCTTCCGCTTCTGTTCCCCTCCAAAAATATCGCTCTCCGTAATCACAATAAATTTGATATCCGGATATTCAAAACCTTTCTTCAGCTTTCCATAGGCGGCCATCACCTCTCCCGGCTGTATTGCATGGTCATAATTTTCACTATAGAAGCAGTTCAGCCCTTCCTGCTGTAAATCTTTTGCAAGATGTTCCGCACGGGTGCGGGAACCTGATAGAAGTATCACTTGATACTTCTGCTTCCGGTACTGCTGCAAATCTTTTAACAGCAGTTCAAAACTGCGGTTATAAGAATTTACAGCTCTTGTGGAAACGGTATACCGATGCTGCGGCTCCGGCTGGCCGATTTTCATATCCAGTGTGGTAAGAGCCACACATTTCTGTCTCTGAATTTTGGCAAACACTTCTTCCCCGGAATACAAAGCGTCCATTTGGCCCGGCAGAAGATAGCCTTTTTCCAGACGATGCGCCATGCTCTCCGTAAATTCCTGCTGGATTACTCTGCCTTTTTCCGCCAGGCGGGCAGGTTCATCCAGAAATAAAATCGTGTGTTCCCAGTCAAAATAATCTAAAAACGATACGGTCGTTTCCAAAAAATAGGTGAGATAACTGTCGGCACTGCTGCTTTGGCCCAGCTCTGTCAGTTCCTCCGTCAAAGCGTCCGCCGCCGCCTTCACCCGGTGGGCTTCCTCCGTTTTCATCCCCTTACGAAACGTCTCATACAGCTCTTCCGCCTCACTCTTCAGTTTTTCCAGGCCGCGCTCCATCATCTCCGGAAACAGCACCATCTCGCTGGCCGGATAAATGCGCACCTGTTCCAGATTTTCAATAGAACGCTGGCTCTCCGCCTCAAATCTGCGGATAGAATCAATCTCATCTCCCCACAATTCGATTCGGTAAGGATTCTCCTCCGTCAGTGGAAAAATATCCAGAATTCCGCCCCGGACTGCAAACTGTCCGGCAAGTTCTGCCTGGTAATTCCGCTCATATCCCATCTGTATCAGACGTTTTTTTACACTTTCTATCTCCAGTGTATCTCCCACTCTGTATTCCAAAACTGCCTTTTTGATGTGTTCCAAAGGCACAACTTTATCCATCAACCCGTCAAAGCTGGTGATTACCGTCACCTGCTCCTGTTCCAGAATTGATTTTATCACGGAAAGCCGTTCTCCCGTCAGCAGATTTCCACGAATATCCGACTGATAGAACAGCACGTCCTTTGCAGGATAATACACCGCTTGTCTGTCAAAAAAGCGGTAATTTTCGTACAGTTCTTTTGCCTTCTGCTCCTGGAAGGTTACAATCAGACAGCTTTCTCCCT
>JAAWLS010000089.1 GCA_022798035.1 Lachnospiraceae bacterium
GAAATCGAAGAGTTTATGGAGATTATCAACCGGATTGCCCAGGACCATCCAATTCTGGTAGACAAATATCTTCAGGGAAAAGAGATTGAAGTGGATGCAGTCTGCGACGGACACGATATTCTGATTCCTGGGATTATGGAGCACATTGAGCGCACCGGGGTTCACTCTGGAGACAGTATTTCCGTCTATCCGGCGCCTACTATCAGCTGTGAAGTCAAAGAAAAGATTGTGGAGTACACGAGGCGTCTGGCAAAAGCCCTTCATGTGGTGGGACTGATTAACATTCAGTTTATCGCTATGGAAGAAGAGGTGTATGTGATTGAGGTAAATCCGCGTTCTTCCAGAACCGTGCCCTATATCAGCAAAGTTACGGGGATTCCCATTGTGGATTTGGCAGCCCGGGTGATTATGGGGAATACGTTAAAAGGTATGGGATATCCTACGGGCCTGGCGCCGGAGGCAGAGTATGTGGCCATCAAGATGCCGGTATTTTCTTTTGAAAAACTGCGGGGTGCGGAAATCAGCTTAGGACCTGAGATGAAATCTACGGGAGAATGTCTTGGAATCGGAAGGTCATTTGACGAGGCTTTGTACAAGGCATTTTTGGGAGCAGGTGTTGTGCTGCCCAGACACAAGCAGATGATTATGACGGTAAAAGATGCGGATAAGGCCGAGTCTGTAGATGTAGCGAGACGATTTGAGGATTTGGGATATAAAATTTATGCTACTAGAAGTACAGCAAAATATTTGAAAGAACATGGAATCAACGCAAGACGTATCAACAAGATTTCTCAGGAATCTCCCAATGTCATGGATTTGATTCTGGGGCATAAAATAGATTTGGTTATAGATACGCCTACCCAAGGACGGGATAAGAGCAGAGATGGGTTTTTGATTCGCAGGAATGCCATTGAGACAGGCGTGTACTGCATTACAGCTATGGACACAGCCAATGCCTTGGCCCGAAGTCTGGAACATGCAACAGTTGGGGAGGAATTAAATCTGATTGATGTTGCAAAGGTGAAAAACATTTAGAGAAACATCCTGCGGCAAGATAAGCAGAAAGGAAGGCAGAGGTGGCTGTGATGAAAAGTTTCAGAAAAAAGCGCAAAATGTCGTATTCCGCATACAAGCTTGTACAAATCTTGTGTATTTTGTTGGCATTGTTTGATATTGCGGTCACTACATTTTCCACATATGTGATTATGGAGGAAAGTGTGACGAATCAGATTGAGCTGACTGAGAGTAAAATTGCAGAATACATGAACAAGGTTTGGAATCTTGCGGGCGCTATGGCAGAAAATAAGAAAATTCAGGATATGGAGATTCCTCTGGACAGAAAAGTGGAGGAGATGGTGTCTTTTGCAGAAACCTACGGACTGTATTCGATTGGAGTGGTAAATGCCGATGGAGATTTCTCTGCTACCGACTATCCTAAGATTATCAATATCAGCGATAATCCGCAGTTTCAAGAATTAAAAGAAAACCCGAAAAATATGCTGACAGATATCTACTTGGCAGAACGGGGAAAAAACACAAAAATTTTTACAATTTGGAGGCCCTTTTTTGACGAGAGAACAGGAGACTGGCTGGGAGCAGTGGAGATTTCTGTTTACTTTGACTATATGCAGAATATCATAGAGGGAGATTCCATTGACGGAAAATGCTATTTCTGCATGTACGACAGTAAGTTTGATGCGGCCGCCCACGCCAATATAAAGGCCAGAGGAGAGAGTTTTGAAGATAATTTTGCACTGAACAGCTGGGTCAGCAAAAGCCAGGGAGAAATTAAGGAATGTTTGGAAAACCGGGAAAAAGTGTCTTACTGGAAAATATATGAGGGAAAACTTCAGTACTGTAAGTATCTGCCCATTCGAAACACAAACTGGCAGCTGTCTATCCGAACCAATGTGCTGGAGAGTTATCGGATTGCCATGCTTGCATTGTCCAGCAAAGTAGTATTGTATATTGTGGTAATGATTCTATTCCGATGGAAAGGAAAGCGTGAGAGCAAGAAACGCCAGTCTACCTTTAGCTGGATGACAGACATGGTAGATGAAATCTTTATTATGCAGAATGTGGACACGGGAGAAATTGAGTACATTAGCAACAATGCAGAGCGGATTATGGGATATTCTACCAAGGAAATCCGCCAGCAGCAGAACTTATTTGAAGCATGGCTGCTGGAAAATGATGTGGATATAGAGGAAATGAATCGGAGCCAGGATTTCCAGTTCCAGAGAAAGATTGTGAATCCTCATACGGGAGAACAACGGGAATTCGGTATTCATATTTACGTTAGACATGGAAAGGAAGGCAACTATCGGATTGCAGTGATTGCAGACAAGACGCAGGAGATACGTCAGAAAGAAGCGCTGGAGACGTCTCTTCTTCAGGTGAGAAATGCAAGCAAAGCCAAGAGCCGGTTTTTGTCTAATATGAGTCATGACATACGAACGCCTATGAACGCGATTGTGGGAATGACTACAATCGCAAAAATGCATTTGGATTGTCCGGAAAAAGTACAGGACTGCATACATAAGATTGAGCTTTCTTCCATGCATTTGAAGAGTTTAATCAATGACGTACTGGATATGTCGAAAATTGAAAGTGGTAAAGTGGTGCTGAATGAGGAAGCCTTTAACCTCAGAACGATGTTAGAGGAATTGGGAGCAGTGATGCAGGTACAGGCTGCGGCAAAGAAACAGGAATTCAGTGTGGAAATCACAACCCTTACCCATGAGGTGGTTATTTCTGACTGTCTGCGCATTCAGCAGGTGTTGACAAATGTGCTGGGAAATGCCATAAAATTCACACCAGAGGGAGGGAAAATCAGCCTGATGGTGGAAGAGACAGAAAATCGAAGAGGAAACCGGAGATTTTATGAATTTTACTGTATGGACAGCGGAATTGGAATGTCCAAGGAAATGCAGGAAAAAGTGTTCCTGCCCTTTGAGAGAGGACGGGACAGCAATGCAGACAGGATAGAGGGTACTGGCTTGGGAATGGCCATTACCAAAAATATTGTAAATATGATGGGCGGAACCATAGAGGTTATCAGCAGCCTGGGAGAAGGCAGCACGTTTATCATGCGTATTCCTCTTCAGAGCGAGGAGGGAACAGAAACAAAGCATCTTTTCGAAGATTCCGAGACAGTAAACCAGGAAGAAGATGCGCTCAGAGATTTACAGACAGCAGGTCAGGAAGAAGATACTTCTGAGAATTCAGAGAGTGCAAATCAGGGAGAACATCTTTTTGAAAATTCTGGGACGGCAAGCCAGGGAGAAAACACTGCTGGAGCTTTGGAGACAGCAGGAAAAACAGAAAAGCACTCTGTGAAGGCAGCGGGACTGCCAGAATCTGCAGAGCCAGTATTTTTCCTGCCGGGAAAAGTAAGAATTCTTCTGGTGGAGGACAATGAACTGAATATGGAAATTGCAAAAGAACTCTTGGGAGTAACGGGAGCAGAAATTGATATGGCCTGGAATGGAAGAGAGGGAGCTGAAAAGTTTGCAGAGAAACCGGAGCAGTATTATGATTTGATTTTGAGCGATGTACAGATGCCGGAGATGGACGGACATGAGATGACAAGAGAGATTCGGGCTATGAATCGTGCAGATGCCGGAGTGATTCCCATTGTTGCAATGACAGCTAATGCGTTTTCCAGTGATGTCCTAAAAGCGAGACGGGCAGGAATGACAGCTCATCTTGCCAAACCCATTGATTTGCGAGCTGTGTATAGGACATTGAGGAGATATATCCCGGAGGAAAAACAGGAGAAATCTTGAGGTGAAGTATGAAATATGCGAAAGTAGTGCAGGGACGTTTTTTGGAACGTCCCAATCGCTTTGTTGCCCATGTGGAGATAGAGGGACAGACAGAAAAATGCCATGTGAAAAATACGGGAAGATGCAGAGAGCTTTTAGTTCCGGGAAGAAAAGTATGGCTGGAAAAAAGTGATAACCCCAATCGCAGAACAGCATGGGATTTGATTGCCGTCAACAAAGAGGGAAATATGATAAATATGGACTCCCAGGCTCCCAATAAGGCGGTGCGGGAATGGCTGGAGAACGGCAGCCTTTTTCCAGATGCGGCATGTATCAGGCCAGAGTACCGATATGGCAGTTCCAGGATAGACTTTTATGCGGAAACAAAAGGAAAGCAGTCTCAGAAAATTTTGATAGAAGTCAAAGGCGTTACTTTGGAGGAGGATGGAATTGCAAGATTTCCGGACGCTCCCACGGAGCGGGGAATTAAGCATATGTTGGAATTGGAGCAGGCACTGCAGGAAGGATATCAATCTTATCTTTTTTTTGTAATTCAAATGAAAGGAATTCAGTGGTTTGAACCTAATGATTTGACTCATCCTCAGTTTGGAGAGACATTGCGCAGAGTAGAAAAATCCGGGGTAAAAGTGCTTGCTTATGACTGCAGGGTGACAGAACGGGAAATGACAATAGACATGCCTGTGGAAGTCAGGCTGTAGGCAGAAAATGAATATTAAGCATGCCTGCTGAATAAATAATAAATGAAAATTTTCTTTGATGAGAGTTCTTCGCTCTCTAGGAAAGGCAGATGCATATATCTTCTTAATCATACGTAAAGAGGAATTTTTGAATAATTGGAATCGTGCATCTGCCTTCCTTGACAGAAAGCGGAGAGAGTTATTTTGATTCTTCCTCCTCGGATTGTTGAGGAAGACGTACAAAAATCTTATGAATGCGGTTCTTTTCCATTTCTTCCACACGGAAATAAATATTTTCCGGAGTGGTGATGGATTCTCCCACCACGGGAAGGTGGTCTAACAGTCCAATGACGTAACCGCCGATGGAATCGTAATCTTCCGAAATTAAATCGAGATGCAGCATATCGCGCAGGTCGTTGAGATTCAAAGAACCCTGTACCAGATATTCCATATCATTGATTTTCTGAATGGGGTCTTCTTCATCCATATCGTATTCGTCACGAATCTCTCCTACAATTTCTTCTAGTAAATCTTCCAGAGTAATCAGTCCGGCTGTGGCGCCGTACTCATCTAATACGATGGCAATGTTGATGGAGGACTTTCTCATTTCCAGAAGAAGTTCCGCCGTATTTTTGTGTTCATAAGTGTAATAAGGTTTGCGCAGAATACTGCGGACAGAGAATTGCTCCCGGTCCTCATAGAGCAGCAAATCTTTCATATTGATGATACCTACCACATTATCGGTAGAATCTTCGTATACAGGGAGACGAGTAAATTTGTCCTCCCGAAAAATTTCCAGTAATTCGTTATAAGTGCTATTAATGTCTGCAAAAGTCATGTCAATGCGAGGTACCATAACTTCTTTTGCCTGAGCGTCACCGAAATCAAATACATTGTTAATCATTTCCCGTTCTTCTGTCTCAATGACTCCTTCTTCGTGGCTCACATCCACAATGGTACGGAGTTCATCCTCCGTCATAGTATTCTGAGTGCCGGAAGCATCCACACGAAGCAGAAGCAGAAAACCGAGGGCTAGTTTGTTAATCAGGAAAATGACGGGTGTAAGCAGTTTCATAAGTCCGCCGATTACTCCCGCGTAGGTCAGGGAAATCTTGTCGGCATGAATGGTTGCGAATGTCTTAGGCGATATTTCACCAAAGATAAGTACCAATACAGTCAAAAGTCCCGTTGCAATTCCGGCTCCGGCGCTTCCAAACACCCGGGTGGCGAGCGTGGTGGCGAGAGAAGCCGATGACAGGTTTACAATGTTGTTTCCAATCAAAATAGCACTGAGCATTTTACCGGAATCGTCTGTAATTTCCAGGACTTTTCTAGCCCTTTTGTTACCTTCTTCCGCCATGCTTCTGAGCCGAATTTTATTTGCAGTGGTCAGAGCGGTCTCAGCAGAAGAAAAAAATGCAGACAACATCAGTAAAATAATAATAATAATTAGTTGTATGACGTCACTTGAGTCCAAGTACATCTCTCCTTTCAATACAATAAATATAACGGAATTGGGAAAATTTTGCAAGGAATTACCAGAAATTTAGGGAAATTTTAGAATTGGGGATTTCTAGTTCTGCCAGGATAAATCAGGGGAAATCATGATTGTATGAATTCCCCTGATTCATTTTGATGGAGGAAACGCCAGTTTATGAGTAAGGTCAGTCTCCGGGTGTGGGAAAAACTGCAGGTTTTTCTGCGAGTGGCGCGGCTGAATGCAATTATTTGGAAAAGTTTCTGGCTTCCATAGGAATAGATTCGGGACAATGAGAATAAAATGACATAGAATCAAAGGGACATTCCATCAGGAGGGAAGGAGGAAAAATGGAGAAAAAATTACGGAAAAAAACGATAAAAGGGCAGGGAGAGAGCAGGCCCAATATTTCCGTATTATCCATATTGAAAATTTTGCTGGCTATGTATATGGTGACGGGTATTCTGCTGCTGATTTTATCTGCTATGCTCTATAAAATGCAGCTCAGTGAGAGCATGGTCTCTGCCGGCATTGTGCTTATCTATGTGATATCAGGATTTTTAGGGGGATTTTTAAGTGGAAAAACGATGAAGAAAAAAAGATTTTTGTGGGGAACGGGAATGGGAGCCTGCTATTTTTTAATTTTGGTTCTGGGCTCCATTGCATTTCAAAGAGGGATTAATATGGAATTGTCGAGATTTTTTACCACGCTGATTCTCTGTACGGCTTCCGGGATGATTGGCGGAATGGCCAGCTGAAAGTAGGACAAAATTCAAAAAATAATCTCGGAAACAAAAAGCGGCGACCTTTCTCTGCTTCCGAGATTGTTTACTCTATAGGAAAGACCTTATCGCGTCAAAGAACGGAAGCGTCTTTCCTAATAGAATAAAAATTGATATGCGCAGTCCGAAAATGCGGTTTATGGTTCCGCAGTCTGCTTCTGCACTGGAATCCCTCGGGCGGGATTCCTTTTTTGATTAAAAATCTATTATCTGTCAGAGTTTTCATTTCGATGAGACATGGCTCTGGGAATTGGTCCTGTGATGGTTCGTCCATACCATGTTCTGTTGTTTCTCTGGGCGGGAGTAACGCCGGGCAGAGGTCCTATGATTGTATTCCCCATCCAGTTCTGTCTGGTTTTGCGGATTTTTTTGCCGTTGGGCAGAGAGCCTGTGATGGAATGTCCCACACGCTGGTTCTGCTCCGCATTTTCTGAGAAATTTTTCTCCGAACTGTTCTTATCATATTTGTTCTTTTCATTTTCAGCGCTCATACGATGTTCTCCTTTGTTATTTTATGGTATTATCTGACAGAAATCAGGGTTTTGACACCCTAATTTATTATGTGAAGAAATTTTTTTAAATATTACTGTAAAAAATTGTTTTGATTTTAGAACTGATTGAGGTATCTGCAACAGTTCAGCCACGCCATTCACAATGGTTTTTTAAGAGTTTTTTAAGAAATTCATTGAGTTTTATTTTTGAAATCATTATTATAATGGGAGAAAAATAAAAGGAGAGGAAGAGATGGAGCAACAGACAATTCTGGTGGTGGATGACAACAAAGAGATTGTGTTTTCTTTAGGAAAACTGCTGGAGTATGAGGGATATCGGATTTTAAAAGCTTATGACGGACTGGAGGCTTTGGATGTACTGCGAGAGAATACGGTAGATTTGATTCTTTTGGATGTGATGATGCCCAAGCTGAACGGGCTGTCAGCGTTGATGAAAATCAGGGAAACAAACAAGATTCCAGTGATTATTCTGTCTGCTAAGACGGAGGAGAGTGACAAAGTTTCCGGTCTTGTAATGGGAGCGGACGACTACATTGCCAAGCCGTATAATCCGGCGGAGCTTACGGCAAGGGTGGCGGCTCAATTGAGACGTTATCACACATGGGGCGGCGGTGCGCCGAAAGAGCAGGAAGATTTGCTGGTAAATGGGAGCCTTGCATTAGATAAAAAAACAAAAAAAGCTATTGTAGACGGGGCAGAAGTGAGTCTGACTGCCACAGAATATAAAATTTTGAAATTGTTGATGGAACATCCGGGACAGGTGTTTTCCGCAGAGAAAATTTATGAGAGAGTCTGGAAAGAGGAGGCTTCTTATACCGTGGAAAACACAGTGATGGTGCATATCCGGCATATTCGGGAGAAGTTGGAAATTGACACGAAGAATCCAAAGTATGTAAAGGTGGTGTGGGGAATTGGTTACAAGATGGAAAAATACTGAGATGGGAAAGAAAATCATACAGTGGATGGGAAAATGCCTGAAAAGAAAGGAAATCTGGCTGATTCCAGGAGGATTGGGCTTCTTTGTGGGCATTGTGATTCTGTGGGATATTGTGCGTGTCCGTTTTCAGTATTCCTATATTTCAACAGAAGAAAATATTTTCCGGGGAATTGTGATGAACCTGTTTTTCT
>JAAWLS010000090.1 GCA_022798035.1 Lachnospiraceae bacterium
AGCCGGCGGGAGCCAATTGTATGCAGGCTTCCATTGAAGCAGGGGAAATTGTGACGCTGCCGGGAGTCAGCACTATTGCAGACGGAACGGCAGTCAAGACACCAGGAGAAAAGATTTTCCCCTATATCCGGGAGAATTTAGATGATATTGTCACGGTAGAAGATGACGAACTGATTGTGGCGTTTTTGGATATGGTGGAAAATCACAAGATGGTGGTAGAGAACTCCGGACTGCTGACAGTGGCGGGGCTGCGTCATCTGAACATACAGAATAAACGGGTGGTTTCTATTTTAAGCGGCGGCAATATGGACGTGATTACTATGTCCTCTGTGGTGCAGCAGGGGTTGATTTTCCGGGATAGAATATTTACTGTATCGGTTCTTCTGCCGGATAAGCCGGGAGAACTCTCAAAAGTGGCGGATATTATTGCGAAACAGCAGGGAAATGTCATCAAGTTAGAGCACAATCAGTTTGTGTCGACCAATCGGAGCGCGGCTGTGGAACTGCGCATCACGATGGAGGCTTTCGGTACGGAGCACAAGAAACAGATTATAAATGCGCTGGAGGAAAAGGGGTATCAGCCGAAGCTGGTGAGGACGAATCTATAGTTACAAATGAGCATATTTTATACACCATGTGGAGAGCGCTCATTTATGAGCAAAGTTAGCTGCGAAGCAGCGAGAAAACACTGAAGGTTGCTAAACAAGTGCCAGTGGCACTTGTTTAGCAACGACCGAAGCGAAGCGTAGAACTTTGCGAATGGCGCGGGCTGAACTGTTACGAAACGAAAGAGGGTGTCAAGAAAAAATACTTGACACCCTCTTTCGTTTATAGTATGATACCCAAGGTGATAGAAATGGAAAAAAAGTTAATGCAGACATATCTTTATGATTTCTATGGGGAACTGCTCACGGAACATCAGCGGACTGTTTATGAGGATTTTGTCTTGAATGATTTTTCCTTGAGTGAGATTGCCCAAGAAGAAGGAATCAGCCGTCAGGGAGTGCATGATTTGGTGAAACGCTGTGACAGAACTCTGGAGGGATATGAGAAAAAGCTGCACCTTTTGGAGCGGTTTTTAGACATGAAGGAAAAGGTCACCAGAATCCGGACGCTCAGCCGGAATTATCAGGGAAAGCAGGAAGCGGCGGTAATGGAAGAGATTGCATCCATTTCCAGTCAGATATTAGAGGAGTTATAAGATGGCATTTGACAGCTTATCAGAAAAATTACAAAATGTATTCAAATCTCTGCGAAGCAAGGGCCTTCTGACAGAAGACGATGTGAAAGCCGCATTGAAGGAAGTAAAACTTGCATTGCTGGAGGCAGATGTCAATTTTAAGGTAGTAAAACAGTTTGTAAAATCTGTACAGGAGCGTGCGGTCGGACAAGACGTAATGAACGGGCTGAATCCCGGACAGATGGTAATAAAGATTGTAAATGAGGAATTGGTTGCCCTGATGGGCTCTGAGACTACAGAGATTGCCCTGAAGCCAGGCGGGGAGATTACCGTGATTATGATGGCAGGTCTCCAGGGTGCGGGTAAGACAACCACCACGGCCAAGATAGCAGGAAAATTGAAACAGAAGGGCAGGAAGCCTCTGCTGGCAGCCTGCGATATTTATCGTCCCGCAGCGATTCAGCAGCTTCAGATTAATGGTGAGAAGCAGGGAGTAGAAGTATTCTCCATGGGAGACAGCCACAAGCCGGTAAACATTGCCAAGGCGGCTATTGAGCACGCTAAGGCGAAAGAGCTCAATGTGGTAATTTTGGACACAGCCGGCCGGCTTCACATTGATGAAGAGATGATGCAGGAGCTGCAGGAAATCAAAGAACAGGTGGATGTCCATCAGACCATCTTGGTGGTGGACGCCATGACAGGACAGGATGCCGTGAACGTGGCCTCCATGTTTGAAGAAAAAATAGGAATTGACGGTGTGGTACTCACGAAACTGGACGGTGATACCAGAGGCGGTGCAGCCTTATCCATCCGTGCAGTGACCGGAAAGCCTGTACTGTATGTGGGTATGGGAGAGAAATTATCTGACTTGGAGCAGTTTTATCCGGACCGCATGGCCAACCGAATCTTAGGAATGGGAGATGTGCTGACGCTGATTGAGAAGGCGCAGGAGAACATCGACGAAGAAAAAGCCAAAGAGCTGGAACAGAAGATGAAGAAGGCAGAGTTTGGCTTTGACGATTATTTAGAGTCTATGAACCAGATGAAAAAAATGGGCGGAATTTCCAGCCTGCTCAGTATGATACCCGGAATGGGCGGTTCTCAGATTGCCGAGATTGAAAATGCCATGGATGAGAAAAAAATGGCCAGAATCGAAGGAATTATTTATTCCATGACGCCGAAAGAGAGAGCAAACCCTTCTATTTTAAATCCAAGCAGGAAGAACAGGATTGCAAAAGGAGCCGGGGTGGATATCAGTGAAGTCAACCGTCTGGTGAAACAATTTGAACAGAGCAGGAAAATGATGAAGCAGATGCCGGGACTGATGGGTGGCAAGGGAAAGCGCAGAGGCGGTTTGAAAATGCCCTTTGGATTTTGATTCACGGCACAGAGAAGTGGGTAACAGAATGTGAAGCCGCATTCTGATTCCAGATATAAAAGTACAAGAACCAGGAGGTGAGATGCGATGGTAAAAATCAGATTAAAGAGAATGGGACAGAAGAAAGCCCCCTTCTATAGAATTGTTGTAGCTGATTCCAGGTCTCCGAGAGACGGCAGATTTATTGAAGAAATCGGAACCTATGACCCAACCAAAGACCCAAGTGAATTTCATGTAAATGAAGAATTAGCCAAGAAATGGTTAAATAATGGTGCTCAGCCTACAGAGATGGTAGGAAAGATTTTCAAAGCAGCCGGTATCGAAAAATAATCTTCGTGAGGTGACGTAATGAAAGAATTGGTAGAAGTAATTGCGAAAGCGCTTGTGGATTATCCTGAAGAAGTTGCAGTTACAGAGACTGAGAACGAAAAATCCATTGTGATAGAATTACGTGTTGCCCAGGCAGATATGGGAAAGGTAATCGGGAAACAGGGGCGCATTGCAAAAGCAATCCGTGCCGTTGTGAAAGCAGCAGCAGTAAAGAGTGACAAGAAAGTTATTGTAGATATTATGCAGTAACGATGGAAATCACAGTGAAAATTCACTGTGATTTTTTATTCTATAGGAAAGAACTTGTCACGCTAAAGCGTGAAAGTGTCTTTCCTATAGAATAAAAATAATATGCGCAGGATTCTTTGTTATTACCGGGAAAGGAAACATAATTATGGAAGAATTATTTCAGGTGGGCGTGATTTCCACCACCCATGGAATCCGGGGAGAAGTAAAAGTATTTCCCACAACCGATGATTCACGACGGTTTAAGAAATTGAAAAAAGTATTTCTGGACACAGGAAGAGAAAAGATTCAGCTGGAAATTGAGCAGGTCAAATTTTCCAAGAATATGGTGATTCTGAAATTCAGAGATATTGATAATATAAACGAGGTAGAAAAATATAAGGGGAAGAGCCTTCTTGTCACCAGAGAGCAGGCAGTAAAATGTGAGAAAGATGAATATTTTATTGCAGATTTGATAGGGATAAAAGTTGTGACAGAAGAGGAAAAAGTATTGGGAGAAGTGAAAGATGTTCTGCAGACAGGGGCCAATGATGTCTATGTGATTCAAGTGGCGGAGGATTCCCCTTATATTTCACAGGTGCCGGATAAGAGCAGGGAGCTGCTGCTTCCAGCCATTCGAGACTGCATTTTGGCGATAGATATCCGGCAGCAGAAAATGAAGGTGCATCTTATGCCGGGACTTTTGGAAGAAAGTTGAGAAGAAAGATATGAATTTTTACGTGCTTACATTATTTCCGGAAATGATATTGAGCGGATTGAATACCAGTATGATTGGGCGCGCCTCTGAGGCCGGAATTCTGCATATAGAGGCGGTGGATATTCGGGAATATTCCGCCAATAAACATTACAAAGTGGATGATTACCCTTATGGAGGAGGGGCGGGCATGCTGATGCAGGCTCAGCCTGTGTACGATGCCTGGCAGTCTGTGACGGAGCGGATTGGAAAAAAGCCCCGCTGTGTTTACGTCACGCCCAGAGGAGAGACTTTCCGCCAGGAGAAAGCCAGGGAATTTGCCCTGGAAGAAGATATGATTTTTCTCTGCGGGCATTATGAGGGTATTGATGAGAGAGTGCTGGAGGAAGTTGTCACAGACTACGTATCTATTGGAGACTATGTGCTGACAGGAGGAGAACTTCCGGCCATGGTGATGATTGACGCCATTGCCCGGATGATTCCGGGAGTTTTGGGAAATGGGGCCTCTGCCCAGTCAGAGTCTTTTGAGGGAAATCTGCTGGAATATCCTCAGTATTCCAGGCCGGAAGAGTGGAGAGGCAGAAAAGTGCCTCCGGTTCTGCTGTCGGGACATCACAAAAATATCGAAGCATGGCGCAGACAGCAGTCTATCTTGATGACAAAAAAGTACAGGCCGGATTTGTTGAAAGGAGCAGAATTGACAGAGCGGGAGCAGAACTGGCTGAAAGAAATAGAACGGACAGAACAGAATTCGCAGAAAGAGGCAGAATTGACAGAGCAGAATCTGCAGAAAGAAGCAGAACGGACAGAGCAGAATCTGCTGAAAGGAGAAACAGAATGAATTGTGAAGAGAGCAGATACGGGCAGCGGGCAGAGGAAAATTTTTTAAAAGGCTATAATTGCTCCCAGGCAGTGTTTTTGGCATTTTCAGATTTGTATGAATTAGACGAGGAGACAGCGGCGAAGCTCAGCTCTTCTTTTGGAGGAGGAATGGGCAGGCTGCGGGAAGTCTGCGGGGCAGTCAGCGGTATGTTTCTGACGGCGGGGGTTTTATATGGCTATGATAAACCAAAGGATTTTCAGGGGAAAAAAGAACATTACGAGAGAATTCAGCAGCTTGCGAAAGCGTACGAGGAAGAAAACGGCTCTATTGTCTGCCGGGAACTTTTAGGACTGAACAAGAAGAGAGAGGAGCCTGTGCCAGAGCAGAGAACGGAGAAATACTATGAGAAACGCCCCTGTCCCAAATTGGTGCGGATGGCGGCGTCTATTATGGAACAGTATATACAGGAGCATCCGCTGTAGGGATAAACCAGTTCAGCCGCGCCATTCGCAAAGGCGCCGAAGGCGCTTTCTCGCTGCTGCGCAGCTAACTTTGCTCATAAAAAGGCGCTCCCCCATACCGAAACAGTAGAAGTTCAGCCATGCAAGCATGGCACACTTCTACTGTTTCGGTATGGTTGAACTGGAGAAATAAATCTAAACTTTTTATAAAATATGAAAATCTATATTGACAAAGAAAATGGGGAGTGCTAAATTATGTACATAAGAAATTAGCACTCGTTTTTATTGAGTGCTAATAACAAAAGTGAGAAAGGGTGAAAGCATTTATCAATCCTTTCACTTAACTATCTGTTTGTGCATAAACTGCACAGAATAGAGGAAATCATAAAAATAGAAGAGATGACTTGGCAAGGAGGAATCGTAATGAAATTAGTACCATTGGGAGACAGAGTTGTATTGAAACAGTGTGAGGCAGAAGAAACCACGAAATCTGGCATTATTCTGGCAGGAAGCGCGCAGGAGAAACCACAGGAAGCAGAAGTTGTGGCAGTAGGACCCGGCGGAAACGTGGATGGCAAAGAAGTAACAATGCAGGTAAAAGAAGGAGATAAAGTTATCTATTCTAAATATGCAGGAAATGAAGTGAAAATTGACGGAGAAGAGTTTATCATTGTAAAACAGAATGATATTCTTGCGATTGTTGAGGGATAATGAAGCAGGTGTAAGCCAGGATAGAAAATGTACCAGTTCAGCCCACGCCATTCGCAAAGGCGTTTTCAACGCTTTCCCGACGCTACGCGTCTAACTTTGCTCATAAAATGGCGTTCTGCACTCCGTTGCGGTCCGTGCTAAACAAGTCCCACTGGGACTTAGCACCCTCAGTCGAAATAAATCGTGTAAAATTCATGCAAGCATGATTTTTCCCGCTTTATTCGACTGGCTGAACTGTTACTAGAAAATAACAAACCAAATAAAAAGGAGACGAAGCAATTATGGCAAAGGAATTAAAATATGGCACAGAAGCTAGAACAGCATTAGAGGCTGGTGTAGATAAATTGGCAAATACCGTAAGAGTGACTTTAGGACCGAAGGGAAGAAACGTAGTGCTGGATAAATCTTTCGGCGCTCCGCTGATTACCAATGACGGTGTTACCATTGCAAAAGAAATTGAACTGGAAGACGCGTTTGAGAATATGGGAGCACAGCTGGTAAAAGAAGTGGCAACCAAGACCAACGACGTTGCCGGAGACGGAACTACCACCGCGACTGTTTTAGCACAGGCAATGATTAAAGAGGGAATGAAGAACCTGGAAGCAGGCGCTAATCCAATCGTTTTGAGACGCGGTATGAAAAAAGCAACTGAGAAGGCAGTGGAAGCTATCGCAGCTATGAGCCAGAAAGTAAACGGCAAAGACCAGATTGCAAAAGTAGCGGCAATCTCCGCAGGAGACGAAGAAGTAGGAAATCTGGTGGCAGACGCTATGGAGAAAGTTTCCAATGACGGCGTAATCACTATTGAAGAGTCCAAGACTATGCAGACAGAGCTGGATTTGGTAGAAGGTATGCAGTTTGACCGTGGATATATCTCCGCATATATGGCAACTGATATGGATAAGATGGAAGCAGTGCTGGATGACCCATATATTCTGATTACAGATAAGAAAATCAGCAATATTCAGGAAATCCTTCCGCTTCTGGAGCAGGTGGTACAGTCCGGCGCAAGACTTTTGATTATCGCAGAAGATATCGAAGGAGAAGCTCTTACTACTTTGATTGTAAATAAACTGCGTGGTACCTTCAATGTAGTGGCAGTAAAGGCTCCAGGCTACGGCGACAGAAGAAAGGCAATGCTGGAGGACATCGCTGTTTTGACAGGCGGCCAGGTGATTTCAGAAGAAGTAGGTCTGGAATTGAAAGAGACCACTATGGAACAGTTAGGACGTGCAAAATCTGTCAAAGTTCAGAAAGAAAACACTATTATCGTGGATGGTGAAGGTGATAAAGACGCCATTGCAGCAAGAGTGGCACAGATTAGAACACAGATTGATGAGACCACATCTGAGTTTGACAAAGAGAAACTCCAGGAGAGACTTGCGAAACTGGCAGGCGGTGTGGCAGTGATTCGTGTAGGCGCTGCTACAGAGACAGAGATGAAGGAAAGCAAGCTTCGTATGGAAGACGCCCTGAACTCAACCAGAGCAGCAGTGGAAGAGGGAATTATTGCAGGAGGCGGTTCTGCATATATCCATGCCGCAAAAGAAATTGCAAAACTGGCAGAGTCAATGGATGGAGATGAGAAGACGGGAGCAAAAGTGATTCTCAAAGCATTGGAGTCTCCGTTATTCTACATTGCAGCCAATGCAGGTCTGGAAGGAGCCGTTATCATCAACAAAGTAAAAGAGTCTGAGCCAGGATTTGGATTTGATGCAACAAAAGAAGAATATGTAAATATGGTAGAGGCAGGAATCTTAGACCCAGTTAAAGTGACAAGAAGCGCACTGCAGAATGCAACTTCCGTAGCGTCCACACTGCTGACTACAGAGTCTGTAGTGGCAAACATCAAGGAAGATATGCCAGCAATGCCAGCAGGCGGCGCAGGCGGAATGGGAATGATGTAATTTAAACTATTTATATATAGAAGAATTGTGAAATAAAAAACCACGGCAGCTGAGAGACTGCCGTGGTTTTTTGTGTATAGGAAATTTGTTTGTTGACAGTCAGACCGTTATGTCCTAAAATTAAGAAGAAAGTGACAAAAAATGGAGGAAACAATATGAATCAGGAGATAAAGGAATCTTTAAGCGCAGCAGGCGTGAATATGGAAGATGCAATGGAACGATTGATGAACAATGAAATGTTGTTTGAACGATTGTTGATGAAATTTAAAAATGATAGTAATTTTGCAGGACTGGAAAAGGCTTTGGATGAAAAAAATTACGATGAAGCCTTTCACTGCGCCCATACTTTAAAGGGAGTGGCAGGTAATCTTGGAATGGAAGAACTGACGAATGCTGATATTGTTGTAGTTGAGAAACTGCGCAGCCAGAATTACGAGGGATTAGAGGAAGATATCAAAGTTGTGCGGGAGGCATATACCAAGATAATGGAAATCCTGCAGAAAATCGACTAAAAGAAAGATTGTACCAAAATTGAGATTGTGATACAATGAAGGTTAGAAAAATTAAAGGAGGTCTATTCAGGTGGGAAAAATTGCAGTTGTAACAGACAGTAACAGCGGAATTACCCAG
>JAAWLS010000091.1 GCA_022798035.1 Lachnospiraceae bacterium
GGAGCAGATTATAAATTCATAAAAATTTATTAGTTGTATGGATTTGGTCGTGAAACACATTCATGCGTTTGTCGTGATAGGATGACAGTTTTATGTTGGAATTGTCGAAAAAATATGGTATGATATGCCCTGAGAGGAGTCCTGCGGACCTGCCTGCACAAGGAAACCTCCGCATAATTGGAAGATAAGGCGGTAAAATCATTTGGTTAGAAGAATTTATACAAGTACAAGAAGATTAAAAGAGGGGATGCGGATAGACCAGGCAATTGTGGATAGGTCTGGAAGGGTATTGATTGCCCGCGGCGCGCCGCTGGACGACTATCTGATTGAGTCCCTGCTGAAAATGGGAGTGATGGGCGTCTACATCCGGGAAGGAGAAGAGGACCCGGAGGAGCTGAAAAATCCGGAGCCGGAGATTCCGGAGCAGATTCAAAAGACCATTGAGAAAACGAGAGTAGCTGACCCTTCCAAAGTAAAGCTGTCTGAGAGTGTAAAGGCGAGGGTATCAGAAGGAATTCAATTTCTCTACAGCAATACAGAATCGGAGGATTTTGCAGAGGCCAGCAACAGCATTACAAAAGATTTGATGAAAGCCATCACGGATAATCAGGCGATTGCGGTGGACATCAGCGCGCTGAAAGTCAGTGACGAGTACACCTTCAAACACAGTGTGGATGTGGCAACCATGGCTATGATTGTAGGGAAAAAACATGGGCTATCAGACACAGATGTATATAACATTGGAATTTCCGGACTTCTGCATGATGTGGGCAAGTCCAAAATTCCAAACGAAATATTGAACAAGGCAGGGAAATTGACGGATGAAGAATTTGCCCTGATGAAAAAGCATACATTGTTGGGATATGAGATTCTGAAAGGAAAAGATGAGATTTCAGAACAGATTTCCATGGGTGTGCTGCAGCATCATGAGAAAATAAACGGAAAAGGCTACCCCCTGGGACTGCCGGAGGAGAAAATACACTTATTTGCAAAAGTATTGTCGGTGGCAGATATTTACGATGCACTGGTGACAGAGCGGGTATACAAGAAAGCGTACTCCCAGAGAGACGCGGTAGAGATGATTATGTCCATGACTGGGGAACTGGACATCGGCGTGATGAAGAGTTTCATGGAAAGTGTTATTCTCTATCCCGTAGACTGTATTGTAGAATTGAGCAACGGAGAGAAAGCAAAAGTTGTGGCAAATAAACCTGGATATATCCTGCGGCCGACAGTTGTGGGACTGAAGTCAGGTAAAGTGTACAATCTGGCGGAGGATATGAACTGTGCAAGCATCATTATAAAGTAACAGCAGTAGTAAGATGATGTAGTGAGGACTGATATGAAATGGAAGGAAAAGATTAAACGTGTAATGCCGGGGTTGTACGCTGGTTCCGCTGCGATATTATTTTTCTTTTTTCTCTATTTGTGCGGATGTCTTGGCAATCAGGCAATTCACAAGCAGATGGACACCGGTTATTATAAATTTGAAGATTATGAGCTTAGCCATATTGAGGATAAAGAATCTCCTTTGGGTATCAGCGACGTGTATGTGATGCGCATTTCCAATGTGCTCAAAGGAGGCAGCAGTCTGGCATTTTACAGTCTCCATCAGAATGTGGAAGTTTCCATTGATGGGAAGATTGTCTATGTTCTGCGGCCCAAGGAGAGCAATCTTTTCGGAAAGACGCCGGGAAGCAATTGGAATACCGTTTTGATTAACCGGGAGGATGCCGGAAAAGAAGTGAAAGTTGTGCTGTCAGCAGTATATGACAGTTCGGAAAATATTGTGCCAGAATTTTATGTGGGCTCTAAGTATGGAATTTGGGGAATGATTTTAAAAGATGAGCTGCTTCCCTTCTTTTTGAGCCTGGCTGCCATTGTTATGGGAATTGTATTTACGCTGTTTACCATATTCAACTATCAAAATTCAGAGGTGGATAAGAGTCTGTTGATGCTGGGCATGTTTTCTCTGAATATAGGGCTTTGGAAAATGTCAGATTTGACCGCTATGTCGCTGATTTTTCCATTTTCCATACCATTGGCTAATCTGCCGTTTTTGACGCTGATGCTGGTGGTAATACCTTTTAGTTTGTATGTGAAAGAATTATTTTCCACAAAGGACAGTATGGTGTGGTATCTTCCCTGCGGCGTCAGCCTTATTGTGACGGCTCTTTCTCTCGTCCTTCAGATAGAAAACAAAGCGGACTTAAGGCAGACTTTGTGGATGACCCATTTGACGATGGCGCTTTTGGTGCTGGTTTTTCTCTATATGACAATACGGGAGCTGCGCAGCGTAGGATGGAATAAAAAACTCCAGACGCTGCTGGCCTGTGCCTGCGCCTGTATCATAGGTATGGCGGTGGATATTATCGTTTACTATATTTCAAATGGAACCTCCATGATGGTTCTGGGCATGTGTGGATTTCTGACATATGTGACGGTTCTGGGCGTGCGTTCTGTGAGAGAGACAAAGAGGCTGATGGCTATTGGAATGCAGGCGAAAAGGTATGAGGAGATGGCCTATCACGACCAGCTTACCGGAATTTTTAATCGGACTGCCTATGCAGAGTACACGGAGCGGAAAGATTTTACACCGGATAACTGTATCGTAGTTATGTTTGACTTAAATAATTTGAAAAAATGCAATGACACTATGGGCCATGAAAAAGGAGACCGTTATATTTTGTGCAGCGCCAAGCTGATTGAAAAAGTGTTCGGAGACATTGGAAAATGCTACCGAATGGGCGGAGACGAGTTCTGTGTGCTTTTGAAAGGCGTTTCCCTGGAAGAGTGCAAGAGGCGCACCCAGAGATTGAAGGCGGAGGTGGAATTCTGCAATCAGAGCAATCCGGACGAGTTCCCCATCCAAATTGCCTGCGGTTATAAATTATATGACAAGGAAGTAGATTATGATTTAGGTGATACGCTGCGCCGGGCGGATAAAATGATGTATCACGAAAAATTTGTTATGAAGCAGAAAATAGCCGCAAAGGCGGCTGAATCTGAAGCTTCTCTGGCAGGTACGGCTTGTACTACAGATTAAATTTGTATTCTACAGCTTTTTTGATAGCGGCGAAACTTTCGCGGCTGATAACGTGTTCCATGCGGCAGGCGTCTTCTGCCGCTATTTTTTCGTCCACTCCCAGGCTTTTCAGCCAGCCGGAGAGAAAATTGTGGCGTTCGTAAATCATATCTGCAATCTCTTTTCCGGATTCCGTCAGGGAAATGTAACCGGCGTCAGAGACGGTGATGTAACCTTTTGTCCGCAGGTTCTTCATAGCCACGCTGACGCTGGATTTTTTGAAGCCTAATTCCACTGACACGTCGATGGAACGGACAACGGGAAGTCGCTGGCTTAAGATTAAGATAGTTTCTAAGTAATTTTCAGCGGATTCATTGCTTTTCATGTACAGGCCCTCCTTGGGATGATTCGTTTTATCTGTTCAAATAAAAATCTTCTGTATTTCACTGTGCCTATAGTATATGTGATTTGCGGCGTAAAATCAATGCGGCAGATGGGAAAAGGGAATTTATTATTGCGGAGTGTGGTTCGATGATGTTATGATAAAAATGAAAATAGAAATGGTTGGTATGAGGGGAAAGATATGCAAACAGGTGAAATAGGGAAAATGATTTACAGCCTGCGTCTGGAAAAGAATATGTCTCAGGAGGATTTATGCCGTGGAATTTGTTCTGTCACCACATTGTACCGCCTGGAGACGGGAGAACGAAGGCCGGATATTCTGGTATTTCAGGCGTTGTGCCAGCGGCTTGGCAAGACGGCTGATTATGTGGTATCGTGTTGACGCTGGAGGAATTTGAATATTTTGCGAAACGGAGAAACATAGAAATTTCTCTATCCCTGGGAGAGTATGAACAGGCCGAAAAGGAGCTTCACATTCTGGAACGGGAAGAGAAAAATGCAAATTTAAAACAACAGGATATTCACAGGCAGTTTGCAATTCTGTATCTTCTGTGGAAGAAAGAGTATCAAAAGGCGAAGAAGCATGTCTTTCAAGCTCTGGTCCAGACATTGCCGGATATTCAGGAAAATATGGCTGCATTCCGGGAAAAACTGCTGAGAAAATTATGGCTGAGCGAAGCGGAAATCAGCTTATTGCTGATGTACGCCTACCTGAAAGAGAAAACAGGGGAGGAGAGTCAGAAGCTGTTTCAATGCATCTGGGATTACATTCAATTAAAAGTGACGGAACAGGAGACAAGGGACAAGCAGTCGGCCCAGGTGAAATGTTTCCTGGCACAAATCAAGGAGAAAAATCAACAATGGAAAGACTGCTGTGAAGATTGTGAGGCTGTGATTGAGACGGAGGCCAAATACGGCTCTCTTCTTTTGATTCCGGAAATGATGGCTATGGAAATGAAATGCCTGGAGCACGGAGCCTCCCATGAAAAGCAGGAGTTGAGAAAGAAACAGTACGAAATATTAAGAGAGATTATGGGAGAATACGGGATAGGGATGGAAGAAGGACTCCCTATATTTTTGATTCAGGGCGGAGTTTCAGAGAAACAGCTGTTGGATGAATTAATCCGTTCTTCCAGAATGCGGAAGGAATTTTCCCAGGAGAAATTAAGCGAGGGCGTCTGCACGCCTGAGACATTATCCAGGATTGAGACAGGCAAGAGAAATCCTACCATCAAGCATTTCTACGGACTGATGCAGAAACTTGGGATGGGAATGGGCTATTTCAACACTTATTTTGATGCGGAGCGGTTTGAAACATTAGAAAAGGGAAGAGAGCTGCGGCGTTTGATGGTTCTGGGGAAATTGAAAGAAGCAGAAATTGTCTTACAGGAAATTGAAGCTGAAATAGATGGGACAAAGGTCAAAAATCAACAGTATCTGGCCTTCAACCATGCATTTTTAGAATGTGAATTACATCAGGGAGATTTAAAGGAAATTTTCCAGAATGTGGAGCAGGCTTTGATGCTTACTCTTAAGAAAAAAGAAGAAAGGTTCCGCATTTATTATCAGCCCACACAGATTGAAATTTCATTATTAAATCAATTAGCAATTTTACATCGTGAAATGGGAGAACAACGGGAGGCAGTGAAAATTCTGAAGGCTCTATATGAATATTATCATAAAGGAAAGTTGCAAGGCAGGGAACGTGACAGGCATTATTTTATGATTTTAGGAAATTTGGCGTCTTATACAGAAGAAATTGATGAGCTGGAACAGGCCATGGAGTATGCAGAAGAGTTTATCACAGAATTGCTGAAAGCCGGAAGAGGAAATCTTCTGGGAAGAAGCCTGATAACGAAAGCATATGTTCAGGAACGTATGGGCAAAGAAATATGCCTGACAACATATGAGCAGGCATATCATATTTGTGGATTGTTTGATGATTTAAGAAATCGAAAAGTTGTGGAAAATCATGTAAAAAAACATTGGAAAATAGATTATAAGTTTTAATAGGATTCTCCGATATTATGTCCAATATCTAACGGCATAGCAGAGTGTGGAAATAGTGAGGAAAACAATTTACCTGGGAACAGCAATGCTGACGCCAGGGAGAGACAAAGCAGAGATGTGAAAAGTTGTTTTTTGAAATTTTTCATAGTAGAATTCCTCCTGTATATTTTTGATATAGTATAATGAGAAATGGCAAAAAAAACCATGACGAAACCGGAAGTTATAATTTTCCAGTTTCGTCATGGCTTTTTGTCGAAAAATGAAATATAAATTGTTATGGGAGTATAAATTTGAGCACATTTCCTCATTGGCGCGTGGTCTATTGGCTCTGATATCATTCTTCGGCCATAAGCTGACGAGGAGATAGTGCTTGTCATATTTTGCTATGGTAAGGGGACAGTATTACAGAAATCTCTGCCTATTTTTTGACAAATTTATCGGATAGTATGATGAATGATGTCGAAGGATAGGCAGAGGTTTTTTTGTGTGGTATGATATGCACAGAGGAAGGGACGACGATTACCCTGAAGCGGAATTCAGGGAGAACAGGGAAGCCCTGAATAGGAAAAGCGTATTAGGAGGAGGACTATGAAGCGGATAACTTTGATAATAATATCTCTATTATTGCTGTCATTGATGAGCGGTTGCGGAAAGCAGAACATTGTGTATCAAGATGGAGCCCATGCGAGAGAAGAAGGCTATATGGCCGCATTCAAGACAAAATATCATGAATTTGACGAATATTCCCTGCACATCAAAGACAGTATTTTTGAGAAAGAAATGGCAGAGAACATATCGGAACAGATTGACGCTGACTACAAAGTACTGCAGAAGTTTGGGAAGGAGGCTGTCCGTCCGGTGACTGTCTATGTGGTCAGCGATACCAGCAATGGAAGGCCTCAGGCGGTGAACCAGCAGATATTTTGCACACCGGAGGACATCGGGTCGAAAGAGTACCAGGAATGTTTCCTGCAGGCGGCCCTTGGGGTGGAACCCTACTGGGAGTGTGTGGGACTGGCACAGTATCTCTATGAACCTTCCAGCCTGAAAAACATTGACACGGAGGAATTGAAAAAATATTACGATAAGGAAGAGAACATGCAGACATTGTCGCTGAATCCGGCCTATTTTGTAGAAGAGTTTTCGGATGCAGAGACAAGAAAGACTGCCCAAAATACGGCTGCAGCTTTGGTTAGTCATATCATAAAAGAATCTGGAATTCAGGGGTTTTTAAGAACGGAGGATTTGAAGAAAGCAAGACAGGAATGGCTGGCATCTGTCGGGGTTTCCAATCAATTGGAACAGCTGAACGTTATGGCGGACGCCATGGGTACGGTATTTTCCAAGGATTATCCGCTGATTGTGACTTATGACAATTATAAATTTTATTTTGAACCCACAGACTGGTTGGTAGATGCAGATGGTGTGTATGAATTTTTGGATAACATGCAGATTGGCTGTGACAGGATGAAAGTGGAGCTTAAGGAGTCAGAGCCAGAGGCTTACGAGATGATTGAGAAAAATATGAGCCTTCCCATATCCATTGAGTTTAAAAATAGTGATGAGAATGTGGGAAGGTCGACAACGTTGGGACAGAAAATCGTATTAACGTATGCTAATTCTCTATGCCATGAAGTGGTGCATGTCTGGGCACCTTCTTCATCAGAAGTAACTCTCTGGGCGAATGAAGGGATAGCAGAAGTGATTTCTGGTTTGTCAGGCAATGGCCTGGCATCTTATGAGAGAAAAAAGTTTTTCTTTGATTGGATGACAGAGAAACAGGTTTCAGGGCAGACATCGGATGAGCAGATACCGGAAAAAGAACGGGAGTTTTTTAATTATCTAAAAGAGTATTATCGAAAGGATGGCTTACCCTTGAATAATGCAGAGTCATTTGATGTTGCAAAGATAGAGGAATTAATGGGGGTGGTGTCACTTCTTCATCCGGAAACAGGCATACCAGTGAGAGCAGACAAGAGTCTTTTGGAGGTGGCAGGAGGGCATGAAAGCCAAAGAGCAAGAGATATTCAAAATCCCAACGATATGACTTATCCGGAAGTTACTGTATTTGTGAGATATCTTTCTGAAATTTATGGACTTGACAAGGTGATTTCCGTGGAGAGAGGGGTGCCCTTTGAGGAGGCCTTTGGTGTGGATTATCAGACAGCTCTGGGGGATTGTATCCGGGAACTTGAGAATCATTATGAGAAGCAGGGGAAAAGAAATTAAGTGAGGAAGATAAAAGGGTACCCTCAGTGGTTGACAATTGAGTGATACCCTTAAAAAATGTTTGTATATAAGAATTTTATAAAAACAGAGGTACACAGACAATTCTTTGTATTTCAGGTATAATTCTGCTATAATGAAAGACAAAAAGGCAGGAGGGACTTGGCCTGATACCGGAGCCCCAGCAGTTTTACAGTGAAACCATATGGTTTTTAGCGGCTATCGGGGACGTGTATTTTCAGAAAGAAATGTATGCTCAGGCACACGAGTGCTTTGAAAAGGCCCGGGGAAATTTAAGCGGAGAGGGATATGGAAATCCCTTTATCATGCTGCGTCTGGGCGAGTGCTTAAGATTGCTGTGATAATAAAAGTGCAGAAGATGAGGTCTCTATGATTACAGGGGAAATTAAAAACAAAGTTGATAGAATATGGACGGATATCTGGGCGGGCGGCATTACGAA
>JAAWLS010000092.1 GCA_022798035.1 Lachnospiraceae bacterium
ACCGTTGCAACTTTCTTGTTCTTAGAGCTCCAGCTTATCTTATCTGTGCTGTCAGAAGGGGTGACATAAGCCGCTGCATTTGCGGTCCTGCCTTTTTTCAATGTTATATTCTGGGTGTTGACATTCACGGTAACTTTTGTCGCCGGAACTTTCACAGACACCTTGCAAACTGCCTTAAAGTTTCCTTCTTTTGTAGTTACGGTAATATTTGCAGTTCCTTTTTTGATTCCCTTTACGTTTCCGTTTTTGTCCACTGTCGCAATGTTTTTCTTGTCAGAACTCCAGGTTACTGCTTTGTTTGCAGCATTTGCAGGCGCTACGGATGCTGTCAATTTTACTGATTTACCTTTGTTTACACTGACTGATTTTTTATTTAAGGTCACTCCTGTCACCTTGTTGCTTACCGGCGGAGCAACAGGCGGCTTTTTGTCATCATCCACCACTGGCGGCTTCTTATCATCATCCACCGGCGGTTTCTGTGTATCATCTTCCTGTACAGTTATTTTAAATGATGCGCTCTTTTGGGGAGCGAGTACGGATGCTGCCGTGATAACCGCCTCTCCTTTTGCCTTTCCTTCTACTAATCCGTCAACAACTGTCGCTACCTTGTCGTTGCTGGTCGTCCAAATTACTTTCTGGGCATTCTCATTGGATGCAGGAACGGCCGCATCGTTCGTTGCGACAACGTCAGGAGTTGCAGTATCATCTGTTGAAAGTACATAGTCTACTTTTGCACTTAACTGCAGTTTTTCGCCTGTCTTGATAGTTGTTTTTCCATCCTGGCTGGTTATTGTCACTGTTGCATTCCACTTTGTCTCCTGGCTCTCTGCCGCCTGCGCATAAGATTCATTTACGTAAAAATTACTTACAGACATGCAGAATACCAGAAACATAGCCAGAAACCTCTTAAGGCTTCCTTTTTTCATGTTTCCCTGTAATTCTACCATTACAAATCCTCCTTTAAAAATTTTAGACATCTTTTATTTTTCTGTCCTGATAAAAAAATACCATCTTTTTTGCTGTTTGTTAATCCTATAGAGTATATTAGCATATTCTATAGGATATATTTCACCTTAGATATTTTTGCTACACTGATACTCAGGAGGCATTTATTGTGGATATTGACAAAGATTTTAATTTAACCGTAGGCCTTAGAATCCGCGAAATGCGGGAAGCCCTTCATATGACCAGAGAGCAATTTAGTGAATTATGCGGTATATCAGACAGCTTCTTAGCTGCCGTCGAAAGCGGGAAAAAAAGTATTACTTCAAAAACTCTATACAAACTCTGTACAAACGCTCATATTTCTGCCGACTACCTTATTCTTGGAAATCAAAATGGTTTTCAGACAGATATGATTCTGGAATTATTAAAAGATTTGGATAATTCCCAGCTGGAGAGCGCGATACGAATTCTCTGCGAATTTGTAAATGCACTGCGTCATACATCTGCTCAAACTCAAAAAAATAAAGGATTGTCGTAATATTAACGACAATCCTTTATTTTTGACGTGATTTCTTTCCCGTGTCTAAAGTAAAGAATTACAACTGTATTTTCTTTCCTGTTTCAGCTAAAATACAGACATCCGGCATTGCCTGGCAAATGGCGGCAATGGCCGTAAGCCCGGTACAATGCAGAGGTACTATAATATCTGCCTCTGTCTCTCTCAGAGCCTGAATGGTGGATGCAAGGCGCCGGCTGCTGCAGCCTTTTAGGTGCATTCCGGCCACAAGACTGTGAATACGCTCTCCTGGAAATGAGGCCTGAACATAGTTCAGGCAGTTTATGATTCCTGCATGGGCGCACCCTGCAAAAACGCACAGTCCTTTTTCCTCCCGAATGACAAGAAGCTGTTCATCTTCCATTGTATCTGCTTCCAAGTCAGCTCCCGGCATTTTTTCTTTCCAGAAACGAACTGGCAGCGGTTCAAATTCTGTTATATAGGGAACGTCTGACAGAAGATACACGTTATCTGATATCTGGGTGCATCCTTTCTCTGTGTAAATGATATTCGCACTTTCCTGCATCCATCGTTTTGCTTCTCTTGGAATTCCGCTGAAAAGCATTTCGCCTGTAGATGGATTCTCAGAATATTTATCCTCCAGGGCTTCCCTCGCAATATAAATGGGAATCTCTCTCTTTCTGTTTTCTGATACTTCCTGCACATTTTTCCAGTAATTCATCCCGCCGCAGTGGTCGTAATGACCGTGGCTTAAGACAACGCCGTCCAGTGTTTCCCAGTCCACCTGCAGTTTTCTGCCATTGCGCAGAAATACATCACTCTGTCCCATATCAAAAAGATAGTTTTGATTCTCCGTCTCAATCAGCAGAGACAATCCGTGCTCTCCAAGAAAAGCTCTCTTATACACGGTATTTTCTGTCAGAACTTTTACTTCCATAGCTTATCCCGCTCTCTGTTTTCCTTCTTCCGCTTCCTTCTCAATCTTCTGCTCTTCTTTTATCTGTTCTTGCTCAATCTTCTGTTCTTCTTTTATCTGCTCTTTCTCAAATTCCTGCTCTTCTTTTGCCTGCTGCTCCTCCTTAGCCTGTATAATGGCCTCGTTCAAAGAGAGCATTTTGGCGTCCAGCATAGACACAATTCCGGCGCATTCCTGCAAATCCCGGCTGATATATTCCGGCGCGTTTCCCTCAAATTTATAATAAATCTTGTGCTCCAGGCTTGCCCAGAAATCCATGGCTATGGTTCTGATTTGGATTTCCACCTTCGTGTCCACTACCCCGTCTGTCAGGAATATGGGAACAGTCACCAGCATATGATAACTCTTATACCCGCTTTCCTTTGGATTTTTGATATAGTCTTTGATGGAGACAACCGTCAAATCATTCTGTCTTCCAATCATCTCTGCCAAGCGATAAATATCAGAGGTAAAAGAACATACAATCCTGATTCCGGCAATGTCATTGATACGGTTCACCATGTTTTCAATCGTACTTTCATATCCATGGCGTTTCAGCTTTTTTACAATGCTCTCCGGAGATTTAATTCTGGATTTAATATATTCAATTGGATTATATTTATGTACATGCCGAAATTCATCGTTCAGAATCTCGACTTTGGTCCCCACTTCTTTTAATGCTGAATTATACAAAAAGATAACTGTCTCCCAGCTGGTCACACCCTCATTAAATTTCAAAGGCCTTTCCATTCTCTTTTCCTTCTTTCTGTCATTTGTTTTCCAGAATCTTTTCAATACTTACCAATTTTACACAGGTCACAAAAATATCTGTTGCAATTTTCAAATCTTCCAAAGTAGGATATGTGGGCGCAATCCGGATTGTGGTGTCTTTGGGGTCTTTTCCATAAGGATACGGCGCTCCCGCAGGAGTCATGGTCACACCTGCTTTTTTCGCTCTGGCTACAACTGCCTTGGCACATCCTTCCATGGTCTCAAATGCAATAAAATATCCTCCTTTGGGCGCAATCCAGCTTCCAATTCCTCTGTCGCCTAATTCCTGCTCAAAGGTGTTGATAATCATCTCAAATTTGGGGCGCAGAATCTCTGCATGTTTCCTCATATGCTCCGTCAGCCCGTAAATATCCTTGAAAAATCTCACGTGGCGCAGCTGATTTACTTTATCATGTCCAATCGTCGCCACTCTCATCTGCTCTCTGATTTCCACCAGATTGTTGGCGGAAGCCGCAATCGCCGCTACACCGGAACCTGGAAAACTGATTTTGGATGTGGAGCAGAATTTATAAACCATATCCGGATTCCCAGCACGTTTGCATTCTGCCATAATCTCCACCAGATTGTCCTGGTCAATATCATAGAGGTGGTGCACGCCATAGGCATTGTCCCAGTAAATACGGAAATCTTTTGCGGCAGGTTTCAGCCGGGCAAACCGGCGGACTGTCTCATCAGAATAAGTAATTCCCTGGGGATTGGAATATTTTGGCACACACCAGATTGCCTTGATGGCATCATCCTGGCTGACTAAATCCTCCACCATATCCATATCTGGTCCGGTGGAAAGCATGGGAACATTTATCATCTCGATTCCAAAGTACTCCGTTATCGTAAAATGTCTGTCATATCCCGGCACCGGACATAAGAATTTTACTTTATCCAATTTGCACCAGGGGGTATTTCCCATCACTCCGTGAGTCATGGAGCGTGAAACGGTATCATACATAATGTTCAAGCTGGAATTTCCATAGATAATAATGTTATCCGGATGGCACTCAATCATATCTCCCAGTAAAACTTTGGCCTCCTGAATTCCATCCAGCACACCGTAATTCCGGCAGTCCGTTCCATCCTCACAGCTTAAATCTGTGTCACTATTCAATACATCCATCATACCCATGGACAAATCAAGCTGTTCTGCTGAAGGTTTTCCTCTGGACATATCCAGCTTCAATCCGCTTTTTGCATATTTTCGATAAGCCGCTTCCAGCGACGCTTTTTCTTTTAATAATTCTTCCTTGCTCATTTCCTGATATGACTGCATGTTTCATTCCTCCTGAAGTTCCCTACTCATTTCTAACCTTTCCTATTATGCACCATCTCGCGCAGGTTGTAAAGTATTTTCTTCCACAAATCTACATCTGTCCGTATATGAAAGACTTGAGATGATATATAAAACATTCTGCAATTTTTGGAAAACACAGCAGTCCCGCCTCAGGGCTCTGTTTCTTCTCTCAAAAAATCCAGATGAGACTTGATTTGTTTCTCATATCCATTTTCTGTAGGCTCATAGAACTTTGCGTCTGTCAGTCCGTCAGGCAGATACTGCTGTCTGACATAATGATTGGGAAAATCGTGGGCGTAGAGATATCCCTGCCCATGCCCTAATTTCCCTGCGCCCCGGTAATGGGAATCCTGCAGGTGCACCGGAACTGGAGCCGTCTGTGTATTCTTTACCGCTTCCATGGCCCGGCCAATTGCCAGACAGGCCGCATTGCTCTTGGGAGCGCTTGCCACATAAGTCACCGCCTGAGAAAGAATCAGCTGTGCCTCCGGCATTCCAATCCGCTCCACCGCCTGGGAAGCGCTGACCGCCACCACCAGTGCATTGGGGTCTGCATTACCCACGTCCTCCGAAGCACAAATCATAATACGCCTTGCTATAAACTTGATATCCTCTCCGGCATAGAGCATTTTAGCCAGATAATACACAGCCGCGTCCGGGTCTGAGCCCCGCATGCTCTTGATAAAAGCAGAGACAGTATCGTAATGGTTATCTCCCGTTTTATCATACCGCACCACCCGTTTCTGAATACATTCTGAGGCGGCTTCCAGAGTGATATGAATCTTTCCGTCTTCTCCTCTTGGCGTCGTGAGCACCCCCAGCTCCACAGCCGTCAAAGCGGCCCGGGCATCCCCATTAGCCGCATCTGCTAAAAATTCCAGTGCATCTTCCTCCAGCACCGCATCGTAATTTCCCATTCCCTTTTCTTTATCCGTAACTGCACGCACCAGAATTTCTCTGATGTCCTCCTTAGCCAGAGGTTTCAGCTCAAAAATGACGGAGCGGGACAGGAGAGCTCCGTTTACTTCAAAATAAGGATTTTCCGTGGTAGCACCAATCAGAACAACGGTGCCGTCCTCCACATAAGGCAGCAGATAATCCTGCTGAGATTTGTTAAAACGATGAATTTCATCAATAAACAGTATGGTTTTCTTCCCATACATTCCCTGATTGTCTTTGGCCTGCCGTACCACTTCCTCCATATCTTTTTTGCCGGCAGACGTGGCATTAATCTGAGTAAATTCTGCACTTGTAGTGTTGGCTATCACCTTGGCCAGCGTAGTTTTCCCTGTTCCGGGCGGTCCATAAAAGATAATAGAGCTGAGTTTATCTGCCTGGATGGCACGGTACAACAATTTGTCTTTTCCTATAATATGCTGCTGTCCTGCCACTTCTTCCAGTCTGACGGGACGCAGGCGGCTTGCCAGGGGAGATTCCTTTTCCTGGTTCTGTTCCCGCATATAATCAAATAAATCCATGGAGCTGCCTCCTTCATATCATTTTATCCTCTTAAAATAATACCATTTTCGGCCGCATCCGTCACCCATTTCTTTTCATTTTTGAAAGGGGAGGGAACAACATTATTTTTCTGCTCTGCCTTTATCATCACGTCCAAAAAGAAATATTCCTTGTCTGTGTAGCACATCATTTCTCCTTCCAGGCGTCTGGCCGCCTCCTGAATGGTACGCAGTCCAAATCCATGCTCTGCTCCGCCTTTTGTGCTTACTGGCAGTTCTCCTTTTTCCACAAAAACATCGCTGTTGCAGTGGTTTTTGATTCTTATCAGAAGATACTCCCTATTATACCTCATCTGAACGGAAACTTTTCTCTTCTCAGGGGGGAGTTCCATGGAGGCATACCAGGCGTTCTCCAATCCGTTGGAAAGAATCTGACACAGTTCCATATAAGGAAGTTTTTCATCTCCAATGGAAAGCGCCCATTCCGTCTGTATTTCTGATTTTTCAAATTTTCCGGAAAAATAAGTAAACACAGAGTTCAAATATGGAATAAGGACCAAACTACAGATGAATCCCGTAATATCTCCGCTTTCATCATTCCAACTCCTCAAACAATATCTCCTGATAACGCCTTTTGACATCTGCCAAATAACGTCTGGACACTGGCACGCTGTATCCGGAGACAAGCAGCTCATTTCCATCTAAACTGTTTACATGATACATATTGACGATAAAACTTTGATGGCAGCGGAAAAACACATCTCCGCACACCTGCTGGGCAATTTCGTTTAACTTTCCCGTACATTCCTGCACATGTCCATCCCGGCAGTGAATGAATACTGTATGCTCCCTGCTGCTGATAAACATTATCTTTCCATAAGGAATGGTCCCCATCCGGCCCCTCCATCGAAATCTAAGCGACTGTTCCTTGTCTTTATCCATTCGATGGGAAATTCTCTGGATTAAACGTTCCAGTTCTTCCCTCTTTACTGGTTTCAAAAGATACTGTACCGCATACAAATCATAGGCTTCCCGATAAAAATCGTCACTGGAAGAGATGAAGCAGATTGCCGCATCTTCCTCCTGCTCACGAAGTTTTCTCGCCAGCTCAATTCCGCTCATAGCGTCTTTATCCATATAAATATCCAATAGATACAAATCATAGCATCTCTTCTTGTCTTCAATTTCCACCAAAAGCTGCTCCGCTCCAGAATACACTACCGTGTCATGATTCCCATTCAGCAGTGCCTGCAGCCGCAAAGCATCCTGCCGGCAGTCGTCACATATCGCAATTTTCATAAGCGCTGAAACCTCTCTCGTCTTTTCCTCTGCTGTAAGATTTTATGCCCATTGTACCACTGCATTATTAATTATTATACTATAAACTTTTATATTTCTTTTCCGTTATTTTCGGACAAAAATCTGTTAATTTTGTAACTTTTCTACTTTTTTCCCCCTAACAGGATAATATGAAGTACTTTTTTAGTCAAATAATATTTCATCTACCGTCACAAACTCATACCCTTGTTGCTGCAACGTGTCTATAATCTCCATAGCCGCCGTCACAGAGGTCTCGTAGCCGTCATGCATTAAGATAATGTCATTTTCCTGAACTTTTTTGAGGACCTTATTTACGATTTTCTGGTGATTCTGGCTGGACCAGTCCAAGGTGTCCACATCCCAAAGTACCTCCACCATATTCATTTCGCAGTCTAATTTCTCATGCCAGTCCCCAAACGGCGGCCGTAGATAAGAAGGATACTCTCCGGTAATATTGTATATCAGCTCATTCGTCCTATTCACCTGCTGACAGGCCTGCTCCATGGGCAGTTTGCTCAACTGCTCATGCTGATAGGAATGGTTGCCAATCAGATGGCCCTCTTCCTGAATCTGCTTCACAATCTCTGGATATTTCTCCACTTCCTGTCCCAGCAGAAAGAAAGTAGCCTTCACATTCCGCTTCTTCAAGGCTTCCAGCATTTCCGGCGTGTATTGAGGATGCGGACCGTCATCAAATGTAATGGCTACTTTCTTCTTCTCTGATGTATTTTCTCCTATTCCATTTTTTTCTGCTGTATTCTTTTCTCCGTGATTTCCTCCCTCCTGTATCTTGATTACTTCCTGGAGGGCCT
>JAAWLS010000093.1 GCA_022798035.1 Lachnospiraceae bacterium
GGAACCGGAAAGAAAACATATGCTCCCTGTATTTTTATTGAAAAGGAAGAGGCAGATTATGGTATTTCTCAGAAATTTGAGAGGATGCTGAACAACCCGGAATTTTATGAGATTGCCAGAGAACTGGTGGAATTTGGCATTTCCAGATATCATAAGTATTTCAGTGAACGGTATCAGGACACCGATTTTGTACTGTATCAAAAATATACGTATGAAGAAGTCTGCCGGATTTTGAAATGGGAAAATAACGAGGTGCCCCTCAACATTGGAGGCTACAAATACGATAAAAAAACAAAGACATTTCCAGTGTTTATCAATTACGACAAATCGGCGGATATCAGCGATACGATAAAATATGAGGACCACTTTATAAATGCCGGCGTTCTCATTGCTGTTTCTAAATCAGGGCGGACGCTGGAATCAGAGGATGTACAGAATTTTCTCCATGCAAAAGAGCGCGGGATAGATGTGCATTTGTTTGTCCGAAAAAATAAAGAGGATAAAATTTCAAAAGAGTTTTATTATCTGGGACGTATGAAGGCCTCTGGAAGAGCAGAGGCATTTTGCATGGCCAATACGGAGAAAACAGCCGTTGAAATTGAATGGACGTTGGACACTCCGGTGCGGGAGGATATTTATCATTATATTGTGTCATAGAGCGGTGTGCTTGACACCCGAAAAATGGAATGGAGAAAGGGACAAAAGTGAAAACAATAAAAGTAGCTGCGGCAATCATAAAAAGCGAGAACAAAATTTTTGCAACCCAGCGGGGTTATGGGGAATTTAAGGATGGATGGGAATTTCCAGGGGGAAAAATTGAGAAGGGAGAAACGCCGGAAGAAGCGTTGATTCGGGAAATCAAAGAGGAGCTGGACACTTTGATTTCTCCCAGAAGAAAAATTGCCTGTATTGAATACGATTATCCCGAATTTCATCTGTCCATGGAATGTTTTTGGGCGGAGATTGTTACAGGAGATTTACTGTTGAAGGAGCACAAGGCGGCAAAATGGCTTTCCAAAGATGAATTGAACGATGTAGCGTGGCTTCCGGCTGATTTAGAATTGATTGAGAAAATCAGGGAGGAAATGTCAGCCTGGTGACGTATCAGGATATTGTAGAGCAGATACTATGAAGTTGATAAGCACCTCATAAATTTCACGTGTTTGTAATGGAAACTGAAATCAGCGGAATACTTTCTCCGCAGTTCTTGATTTTTACACTTTTTTCCGATATAATAATTACCATTATATGGTAATAAGAAAGCCGTAAGATGCGTATCATTGTGAAGACTACATAAGAAGCGAGAGGAAAGAGAGGTAGTAAAAATGGAACAGAAATTTTATATTTGTGAGCATTGTGGAAATATTATAGCTATGGTGAAAGATGCCGGAGCACCAGTTATGTGCTGCGGAGAGAAAATGAAAGAAATCATTCCCGGGACAACAGATGCTGCAGTGGAGAAACACGTTCCGGTATACACCGTAGAGAATAATTTGGTGAAGGTCTGCGTAGGTTCTGCAGAACATCCTATGATGGATGCCCATTACATTGAATGGGTATCTCTTCAGACGAAACAGGGAAATCAGCGCAAAGCCCTCCATCCGGGAGAGAAGCCGGAAGTATGTTTTGCAATCTGTGAAGGCGATGAAGTGACAGCTGTGTATGCATACTGTAACCTGCATGGTCTCTGGAAAGCATAACCGGAATAGTTACAAAATAGAAAATTTTCGTTAAATAGCCATGTTCTCATGGCTATTTTTCTTTATGCCTGTCTGAAATTCGTTGATATCTGACCGTCTTAGTAATATAATGTCAAAAGAACAGAGATAAGTTAGGAACATTTTGTACTGCTGAATGGAAAAACGGCAAAGGGAGAATTTTATGGAAGATTTCGTAGAACAATATCAGAATGAGCTGATACATCAGGAGATAAAATCTAATAGACATGCTTTAAAGGGATTTTGCTGGTTTATCATCGCAGTTGCGTTTATATGGCTGTTGACTGTGACCGGTTTTTTTTGAGGTGGACAAAAAACTTGTCATCATTGCATTTTTATCGAATATGGTACTGTTTATTCCAGCTGTCTATATTTACCGGAAAAGTGATTTGTCCAGCCCATGGATAAAATATTTTCTTTTGTCATTGATATGTCCCAGGAGCATTATTCTGTTTGTATTTTCGGTTCTTATGCAGTATTCGGTGGTCAGCAGTAATGAGGATGTTTATCGAATTGCCCAGCTTACATATCTCAAGGAGACAGATACCAAGACCAGAGTATTCAATAAGAATAAGTATGTGGAAATGATGGAAGAGTACTATTTCAAGCTGGAACAGATAGCAGTGCTGTTCTGGGACTTGAATAATTTGAAGTACATGAATGACGTATATGGGCATGCCGTGGGGGGGACAAAGCAATCGAGACCTTGTCGGAAGCTCTGCTGGCGCATGCCGGTGATTCCTGCCGCGTCTATCGAATTGGCGGAGATGAATTTCTAATGATTCTGGATAACCCGCAGGGAAATGAGGGAGAGGATATCATACAGGGAGTACAGGAAGAGTTAGAACTTAAAAACAGAGATAAAAAGAATACGGATATTTTTCTTGCAGGGGTGTCCATGGGAGCAGCCTCTGCTGTCATGTCTATGGAGTTGGAGCTTCCCGAAAATGTCAGGGCTGTGATAGCGGACTGTGGTTATCCGGTGCCGGGCGCCATCATTATGGAGGCATTGAAAACTATGGGACTTCCTGTGAAACTGTTCTACCTGCTCTTAAAACAGGGAGCGCATTTATTTGGACATTTTGATTTAGAGGAAGCCACAGCATTGCAGGCAGTCCAAAAATCAGAAATTCCCATTTTATTTATCCATGGCGGGCAGGATTCCATTGTGCCTCTGGCTATGGGCGAGGAACTTTACCAGGCCTGCGGAGGGAAAAAGAACGGGTGCTGATAGAAAAAGCAAATCATGCAAATAGTGCAATGACAGATTATGATATTTATGCAAAAGCGGTGCTGAAATTTATAGAACAAAATAACAGCAGAAAATATTAAAAAGTGGAAACCGTCGGATATGGGAGATTACCATAACGGCGGTTTTTTATCTTATAGGAAATTCCTCCGGATTTCCTATAAGACAAAAATAATATGCGCACTCGCACAAGAAGAAAATATTGCTTCGCAATTGTGCTTGGCGCGTCAAAGTGTGCAATCCCCTCAAGATTGAGGGGTAGAGGAGTTGATGTGGGCTTGCCCACTTTGTTCTGAAAGATTCTCATCTCCCCATTGCTTCATATGTTCAAAGACAGGAATGAAACTTTTCCCCAGGTCAGTCAGATTATACTCCACATGGGGAGGAACTTCTCCGTAGTCACGGCGGGTAATGAAACCGTCGGCTTCCAATTCCCGGAGCTGTTTTGTCAGGCTCGATTCTGTAATTTCTCCGATATGTCTGCGAAGTTCTCCAAAACGGTGAATATTCCCAAAAGCGATATAATAAATAATTTCGATTTTCCATTTGCCTCCTAAGATTTTTTGTATGGTGGAAACTGTTTTGCAGCGTTCCACAGCGGATGGACTTTTTTTCATTTTGACCGCTCCTTTCCACAAAAGAATAACACTTTTTGGGCAGGATGTCCATGCCGTTAAAGGCCGCAGTTCTCTTAAGTTATAACGCAAAAGTTACAAAGAGCAGGGAAATATAAAATACATCAAAAAGCAGGTACTGCAAAAAAGTACAGTACTTGTAAAAATATATTACAAAAGTATAATAAGCATAAATTACAGAAAATGCTGCATGGAGATATCGTCTATGCAGAGGATGGGGAATGCCTGCAGGTATGCCCATTGCGCAAAACAGCGCAGGAACAGAGAGGAGATGTGTTTATGCATTACACGGGAACTATTTGGCGGCCGCCCTATGAAGCGGCGTCGCTTCTGCTGGAAGTGACAGCAGGATGTACGCATCACAAGTGTAAGTTTTGTACTTTGTACAATGATTTGCCTTTTCATTTCCGAATGTCGCCTATGGAGGATGTGGAGGAAGATTTGCGGGAAGTAAGAGAGGCAGTCAGAAACCGGAGCTATCGGGAAGTCCGCCGTGTATTTTTGACAGGGGCGAATCCTTTCGTTTTGTCTTATGACAAGTTGAAGGCGGCTGCAGAACTTATCCGCAGATATCTTCCATCTGTAAAAACCAT
The DNA here is from genome assembly GCA_022798035.1 of Lachnospiraceae bacterium. Lineage (GTDB taxonomy): Bacteria > Bacillota > Clostridia > Lachnospirales > Lachnospiraceae > Petralouisia. The sequence goes on from JAAWLS010000093.1 coordinate 4,196, forward strand.
CGGTTCATTTGCAAGAATTACAGATATCATGCCAAAAACCGATGGAGAGCTTGAGAAGCTGCGGGTCTTGGGGTATGATGGTTTGACGATAGGAATTGAGACAGGGGACGATGAGGCGCTGCAGTTTATGAACAAGGGCTACACTGCTTCCGATATCATAACTCAGTGCAGAAGATTGGATGCCGCAGGCATTCATTACAGTTTCTTTTATCTGGTGGGCATTTCTGGCGCAGGCCGCGGAGAAGTCGGAGCAAAGCGGACTGCCGATGTGTGCAGCCAGCTGCATCCCACGCTCATTGGAGCAAATATGCTTACAATTTATCCGGATGCAGAACTTTATAATGAAATACAGGACGGGAATTGGCAGGAAGAAGGAGAACTTGAAAAGTACAAGGAAGTACGGACACTTGTGGAAAATCTTAAGATATCCACAGCATTTGCAGCGATGGGGGCTTCCAATGCATATCAATTTCACGGACAGCTGCCCAAAGACAAGAAAAAACTGCTGTCATTTCTCGATGAGATTATAGAAAATGTCAGTGAGGAAAAATTACAGAGATACCGGAAAAGCGTGTATCATTTATAGATGGAAGGAGGGACTACCATGCATTTTACAGGCAGGACGTGGCGGCCGCCCTATGAAGCCCACTCAGTGATTTTGCAGGCTTCCTCCGGCTGTACCTACAATAAATGCAGATTTTGCAGTCTGTATAAAAATGAGTGTTTCCGAATGTCCCCCATGGAGGAGCTTGAGGAAGATTTGGCAGAAATCAAGAGCTGTCAGCCATATGCCAGAAGAATTTTCTGGACTGGGGCGAATCCTTTTGCAATGAGCTACGAAAATCTCAAACTCAGGGCTCTGACGGTGAGGGACTATTTGATTAAATGCCAGACGATAGCCATGTTTGCAAGTATCCGCGATATCAAAGATAAGGAGGTATGGCAGCTGAGAAAACTGAGGGCAATGGGCATCAATGGACTGAGCATCGGCGTGGAGAGCGGCGATGACGAGACACTTGCCCTTGCAGAGAAAGGATATGGTTCAGCTGACATTTTGGAGCAGTGCAGGAAATTAGATGAGGCTGGCATAGAATACTATTTTGTCTATATGACAGGACTTGCAGGAAAAGGCGGAGGGCGCCGAAATGCCGTAAACAGCGGGAAACTTTTCAGCCTTCTCAATCCGTATTTTATTTCTGTAGATTCCCTCACCCTTTTTCCAGATACGGAATTGTATAAAATGGCACAGAAAGGCTTGTTTGTACCTGCCGGGGAAAAAGAGCGCATCCGCGAACTGCAGATATTAATCGGCAGTTTAAGGATACGCACTCATTTATTGGCAAATACTGTTTCAAATTTTGTGCCGGTGACGGCATACCTTCCATACGACCGCGAAAGGGTTACAAGCGAGCTGCAGTATGTTTTGGACAACACAGACGAAAGCAGGATGCAGGAGTATCGAAAGAATTTGAAATCTTTAGGATGAGGTTTCAAAGATATATCAGGCAGCAGCCATGTTGGCAGGCAGCTGCATTTGACTGGCATGGTGATTGCCCATCTGAAATAGATTAAAAATTTCCTGTCTGTCCTCAGTGACAGACGGGATTTTTTGGCCTTTTATTATCAAAAAGTAATTTTAAGAAAAAATGAACCAAACAAAAAGATGCGGCGGATATAGAGTGAAAAGATACAGGAGGTGAGAACTTGAAAGCCTGGGAACTGGAAAAATGCATAGATGAATTCGGCACAGAAATATATCGGTTTTGCCTGAAACTATGCATGGACAAAACAAATGCGGAAGATTTATATCAGCAGACATTTCTGAAAGCCTTGGAAAGCGATATGGAACTTAACTGGGAGCAGAACCCGAAAGCATTGTTTTTCTCTTTCTCATATCATCTTTGGAAAAGTGAGCAGCGAAAAAATGCCCGTCGTTTTGCAATTGCTCCTTGTGTCAATTTAGATGGGACAAATGAAGATTTGCTTCATTCCGGGGAAAATATGGAAGAAAATGTAGTCAGGCAGGAAATGACTGCAGAGATAAACAGAATCATTGAGAACCTGCCCGAAAAAATCCGGATTCCCCTGACACTTTACTATTTATTTGAACAATCCGTTGATGAAATAGCAAAGGCAATAAAAAAGCCGTCGGGTACGGTAAAGAGCCGGTTGTTTAAGGGGAGAGGCCTTATCAAAAAAAGATTGGAGGAATTAGGATATGGAAAACAAGAATTATGAAAACAATTTGAATGAACTAATCCGAATGTCAATGGAATTAGAGGATGAGCCGTCTCCCGAATTAAATGTTCGCTTAAAAGCGGAACTCTATCAGAGAGAAGCGGCTATACAGAAAAAACGAACGCATTCCGTTTCTCTTTGGTTTGTTCCGATGATTTTAAATCTTATATCATTTTCACTATTTGCAGTATTTGCCCTTTTGATGATTTCAAATCCCTATATTGCTAAGCTGGCTGCAGGTATTTGCCTGTATATGGGCTTAGCAGGCATTTTAATTACATGGCTGGGTGTGAGAAGGGCGAATCTGAAAAAAGATGTTATGGTTCATATTCAGAAAAGAGGTATGTTGTCATGAATAAAAATGTAGGGAAATTACTTGGTTATATTGGCATTCCTGCTGTGATACTGGTTATCCTGCTGCGCTTTGGACTGTTTTTTTTCAAAAGTGATGGTTTCAGCGGCATGTCCATGGTATTTCCGCTGCTGGCTGCTGGTATCTTGATATTTGCTGTGCTCATGTCCGGATTTTTTTCAGCATGGGTGTATCAGGATTGCAGGAAAAGAAAGGATGACGGCGTTCTTTGGGCTGCTATCACTTTTGCAGCCACCCCGTTTATTGGGCTGCTTGTCTACTTTTTACGCCGTTTGGAAGTGAAACAAAGCTGTGCTGTCTGCGGGCACTCAGTTTCTTTGAAAGCAAAATATTGTGAAGAATGTGGTTCTAAGATAGAACACAGGGAGGAGAGAGAAGATATGGAAATGAAACAGACGCATCATATTAGTTACATTGTCATGGGCACAATCAGTATGATACTTATGGCCGCCTGCCTTACCGGCTTTATTGTGAATGTCGCTTCTGGAAAAGGAATCAATTCAGACATTACTTCTAACGACCGGATATGGAATATGGGAGGTATCAGTATGAATTACCAAAATATGAAAGACGGGGTGTGGACGTTAGATTTTAGAAGTGCCAGCGATGGGTTTATCGCGCAGGAAGATATGGTTCTCCACAATGCAGAGACAGAGGTTTTATATGCTGATATTTCCTGCGGCGCCGTTCCGGATAATTCAAGCATTACGTTGTATTTGGTACAGGGCGGTATAGTAAAATCCTTTGACGTTACAAATCTTTCTGAGCCATTGGAATATTCTTTGTATGAATTTGAAAATGGTGAAATTCATGTTCGTTTATTGATTGAAGGGGTTGAAGATACAATTTCCAAAATCTATATCAAATGAGGAGAAATGCAGACAGCTGGAACCAGAAAATTCATCCAGCGTCAGAGGCAGGCATTACGGTTATCGGTTTTGCCTGCCTTTGCTGCTTAGTCAGCCTTTCGTAAACGTGATTGACAATATGTTTTGAAGACAAGCAGAGAGCTGATTCAGCAGCAGGGATGTTCTGCGATTAATATCCGTTCTGCTGCGGCAGCCTGCGAGGTGTCGGTGGGTTCCATTTACAATGTTTCTCAAGACTGAGGAGAGCTGAAGTGGGCCTGTCCACTTTGCTCTCATATAGGAAATTCCTTCGGATTTCCTACATGACAAAAAACAAATATGCACACGCAAATGCAGAAGAAGTATGTCGCTGACGCGACGCATTTGCGGCGCAGAATTTCGTAAAACGAAATTCTTTTTTA
>JAAWLS010000094.1 GCA_022798035.1 Lachnospiraceae bacterium
CCGGAAGCCTCCTTGGAAGCCAGGGAAATCTGCTCGGAAATATCGCAGGCCGGAATCAGTTTTTCCGCGTTGGTGACATTGTAATTTTCCACCATAACTACTTTCAGATAAGGACTCACTTCCGGGTCATTTGCCGTCAGCTCCTGCAGACACAGAATCAGGTGAATGATATCCTTTGCAATCACATAAGCGGGAGCCGCCTTCGCACCGAAAATTACGGTAATCGGTGTGGAAGGTTTCTTGCCCTTCTTGATTTCCAAATATTTGTGAATCACATACAACGCGTTCATCTGCTGGCGTTTGTACTCGTGGAGACGCTTAATCTGGATATCGAAAATAGAATTTTCGTCAATCTCGATTCCCTGATAGGATTTGAGATAGGCAGCCAGCTGCTTCTTATTTTCGTGTTTGATTTCCAGCAGTTGTTCCAAGACTTTTTCGTCATCTGCAAAGGCCAGAAGTTTCTCCAGCTCCTCTGCATTCTTATGCCAGCCTTTGCCGATTACTTCATCCAGATAATGGCTCAATCCCTTGTTGCAGTGCATGAGCCAGCGGCGGAACGTAACGCCGTTTGTCTTGTTGTTGAATTTTTCCGGATAGATTTTGTAAAAATTATTCAGCTCATTGTTCTTCAAAATTTCTGTGTGCAGATATGCCACGCCATTGACACTGTAACCGTAGTGAATGTCCATATGTGCCATATGTACACGGTTGTCGTCGTCGATAATAGCCACAGATTTATCTTTAAATTTATCCTTTACCATAGTGTCCAGCTCACGGATAATCGGCATTAACTGAGGTACAGCCTTGTTCAGATAATCCATAGGCCATTTCTCCAAAGCCTCTGCCAGAATCGTGTGGTTGGTGTAAGCGCATGTTTTGGACACAATTTCAATAGCGTCCTGCATACGGATTCCTCTCTCCATCAGAAGGCGGATTAGCTCCGGAATCACCATGCTGGGATGAGTATCGTTAATCTGAATTGCCGCGTAATCCGGCAAATCGTACAATTTGCATCCCTTTGCCTCGCACTCAGCCAAAATCAGTCTTGCGGCATTGCTCACCATAAAATACTGCTGATAGACACGCAGTAATCTTCCTGCGTCGTCGGAATCATCCGGGTACAAAAACAGAGTCAGGTTTTTGGCAATATCTTCTTTGTTGAAGCTGATGCCGTCTCCCACCAAATTCTCGTCTACCGTCTCAATGTCAAATAAATGCAGTTTGTTGGTTCTGTTTTCAAATCCGGTCACATCCAAATCATACATTCTGGAATATACCGTAAATCCTCCGAACTGCACTGGATAGGCGACGTCTGTTCTAGTGAGCCAGCTCTCCTTCTCCATCCAGGGATTCTTATTTTCTTTCTGCAGGCGGTTCTCAAATGTCTGCAGGAACAATCCGAAATGGTAATTCAGTCCGATTCCGTCTCCATTCATTCCAAGGGTAGCCATGGAATCCAAAAAACATGCCGCCAGACGCCCCAGTCCACCATTTCCAAGAGAAGGCTCCGGCTCTACCTGCTCAATCAGATTGATGTCTTTGCCGTACTGAGCAAGCATATCGGCCACTTCATCGTAAATACCCAGGTTAATCAGATTGTTGGACAACAGCTTTCCAATTAGAAATTCTGCGGAGATATAATATATTTTCTTTTTTCCTTTATTGCTCTCTTTCTCTTTTGCCAAATCTTTTACAATTCCCAGAAGTCCATAGTAAAGCTGTTCATTGCTGCAAGCTGCGATATTATTGCAGCACTTTTTCTCTAATAACTCTCTCACATTGACACTCATTCTCTTTCCTCCTGTTTTCACTATGTTTTAAAATGCCAAAAACAATAATTTTTATCGTTTACTATACTTTCATATTTCCCAAAGTTTCCGGCACTTATTCTCTTTTCTACACCACTATATTATATGTATCAGTTCAGCCCACGCCATTCTGGGAGGCGTTCCCTACATGGCGTATCATCTGTACTCATTCAAGCAAGCACGATTCGCTCGTCTTATACGCCATGACTGAACTGTTACCATTATATTCCTCACTTCCATATTTTTCTTGCAGTATGATGGCAAAATATAGTACAATACTATCAAATTTAGGGAGGAACGGTAGAAATGAATATTTTGGAATATGAAAATACCCAAGAGACAAAATCCCATGGACACGGCAATTTTCCCTTTAATATTTATCTTTGCAGCATCCCGTTGGACTTCAAATCAGTTCCCATTCACTGGCACAATGATATGGAAATCATCTATATCAAAAAGGGCAGAGGCCGCATCACCGTAAATCTGGAACCTTACCCGGTCTGTCAGGGCGATATTGTCATCGTGCCGCCGGGCCAGCTTCACTCCATTGAGCAGCAGGAAAATTTCTCAATGGAATATGAAAATATTATATTTCAGATTTCCATGCTGATGTCAAACCCCGGGGACGAATGCAGTGAAAAATTTTTTCAGCCTCTCCTGCAGGGGCAGATTCTCTTTCCCAATTATTTTCCCACAGACAGTCCTTCTTATCCGGCGCTGTCTCTCTGCCTGAACGCCATGGACGACATCTGCCGAACATTTCCGGCCGGTTATCAGTTTGCCGTCAAAGGCCAGCTTTTTTCTCTTTTTTATGCGCTGCACTCCGCTGCTCCCCTTCCGGAAAACCATCGAAAAAACAAATCTCTGGACCGTTTGAAGGACATTCTGAAATACGTGGAAATCAATTACAAAGAGAAGATTGCCATTGCAGACGCTGCCGAAATCTGCGGGTTCAGCCAATCTCATTTTATGAAATTTTTCAAATCCGTCATGGCCGTTTCCTTTACCGATTATCTGAACGATTACCGGCTGACTATGGCGGCAAGGCTGCTTCTGTCCTCCTCCGACTCCGTAGTAAATATTGCCGCCGAGACAGGATTTGAAAATCTCTCTTATTTTAACCGGATGTTTAAGCGGAAATACTGCTGCACTCCCACAAATTTCCGCCGGAAAAGCGAAGGAAAGGAGGAATGACTTATCCCTGCGATTCTTGTATTAGAAGACGATTTTGAATTAAATCACACCATATGCACAGCCCTGCAAAAAGAAGGCTATCGTGTGTTTTGCGCATATACCTGCCAGGAAGGACAGGCTCTTGCAAACAGCTATACCTTTGATTTGGCAGTCCTGGACATTAACCTGCCTGACGGGGACGGATTTCAATTCTGCAAATGGCTCAAAGCACGGAGCCATGTTTCCGTATTGTTTCTCTCCGCACGGGACTTGGAAGAAGACGTGCTGAATGGGTACGACTTGGGAGCGGAGGATTACGTGACAAAACCATTTTCCATGAAAATCCTGCGCAGAAAAATTTCCGTTATCCTGACAAGAGAACCACAAAATCCAAAGGTTTACGACGATGGATTTTTAAGAATAGATTTTGAACTTGGGACGGTACAGACGGAACAAAGAGACTGCCCGATTACCCCTACAGAATACCGTATTTTGAAAAAACTAGTAGAGCACAAAGGACAGCTGCTGACCTATTCTGTCCTGCTGGACTCTCTGTGGCAGGAAGGAGTACAGCTTTTGGACAAACATGCCCTGGCTGTAAATATCAACCGGCTGCGCAAAAAAATTGAAACGGAAGGCCGCACCTATATTTCAAATGTGTACGGAATGGGGTATCTATGGAAATAACGTTAATTTTAATTCTTCTACTGTTCACAGGAATCCTTGCAGCTTCCCTGTGGAAAAACCATTGCCTGAAACGAGACATTTACGATTTCACCCTGCAGTTAAATGAGAGCCTGGATGATTTGATGAAAGACAAAGAACTGCCTCCGGCTGCCTGCCGACAGGACGATTTGTGGGGAATGGTGTATGAGAAATTATGCCGCATCTCTCGCAAATACACTCGCAAAAGCCAAGAAATCTATGAAGAAAAAGAGAATTTGAAAGAACTGGTGTCTGACCTGTCACACCAGACAAAAACGCCTCTGGCCAACATAAAACTATATTTGGAAATGCTCTCGGAGGAAACAGCTTTAGCGGAACATCCTCATGATGAAACAGTTCTGGCAGAATATTTGAGAAAAATAAACGGACAGGTGGAAAAACTGGCCTTCCTTCTTCAAAGCATGGTAAAAATGTCCAGGCTGGAGACCGGAACTATCAAAATCCAAAAGATGGCGCATCCTATAACAGATACCCTGGCAGCCGCCATCGAAGCCATCCTCCCCCAGGCAGAGCAAAAACAGATTCTCCTTCACGTCTCCTGCGAAGAAACACTGCTGCTGAACCACGACAAGAAATGGACGGGAGAATCCATTTTCAATATCCTGGACAACGCCGTAAAATACACAAAACCAGGAGGCAGCATTTACATTTCTGTAACTATGGAAACCATTTTTACCAAAATCAGTATTGCAGACACCGGCAAAGGAATCCCTATGGAGAGACAAGGGGCGGTCTTCGGCCGCTTTTACCGGGAACCGGAAATTCACGACAATGAGGGAATCGGCATTGGACTGTATTTGGCGCGAGAGATTATATCCATGCAGAACGGATATATCCGCGTGGAATCAGAAGTTGGAAAAGGAAGTGTCTTTCATATCTATCTGCCAAATTAGCGTGCATTATCATTTGGCAGAAAAATCACAATTTTGTGATTTTTTCTTTTTGTGATTGGTTTGTGATTTTTCTGTTCTATGATAAATCCATAAGAAAGACACCACAAATACCAAGCGCATAAACATGGAGGAATCATTATGGAACATATCATCGTAAAAGCAGCTTCCCTAAAAAAATATTACAACATCGGCTCTCAGACGGTAAAAGCTTTGGACGGCGTAACCTTTCATGTGAAGGAAGGAGAATTTGTCTCAATTATTGGTAAGTCAGGCTGCGGCAAAAGCACTCTCCTTCACATGATAGGAGGACTGGATACTCCCACCAGCGGAACTGTCATCGTGGACGGCATGAACCTGTCCGAGATGAATCAAGAACAGCTGGCTCTCTTTCGGAGAAGAAAAGCAGGATTTATTTTTCAGCAGTACAATTTAATTCCGGATTTGACTGTCTACGACAACATCATTTTTCCTCTGAAATTGGATGGCGCGCAGATTGATGCAGAACTGGTTCAGGAACTACTGGTCTCCCTTCACATGACAGACAAAGCAGAAATGTTCCCCTCCATGCTTTCCGGCGGTGAACAGCAGCGCACTGCCATTGCAAGGGCTCTTGCCGCCAAACCATCTGTTATATTGGCAGACGAACCTACCGGAAACCTGGACACCTCCGCCAGCCACGACGTCATCGGGCTCTTGAAAATCATGGCTGAGAAATACCGCCAAACTCTCATCGTCATCACCCATGATTTGGATATCGCACAGATGGCCGACAGAATCATTCAGCTTCAGAATGGAAAAATATTGGAAGGGAGTGATTTTCATGCTGGCAAATAACAACAAACTCATCATCAATAAATTGGCAGGGAATCAGGTCCGCACAGATAAGCGGCAGTTCGGCATTCTGTTTTTTACTATCATGCTTTCATCCTTTCTGGTGTTTTCCATCCTCACTATGGGACTGGCTTATCTGGATTTAAGCAGACTGCAGAACGTCCGCCTCTACGGCTCAGAATATGATATCGCTCTTATGAACGGATTTACGGACCAACAGCGGGAAACCGCCGCAGAAAATCCAGACGTAGAGACGGTGGGAATCTTAGCCTACTCCGGCTATGTAAAAAGCACAGATACAGACAGCAGCGTCAACGCTGGACTGCTGTGGGGAGATGAAATATTTTGGAAAAATCAAAAGGCCCCTGCAAGAACAGACATGGAGGGCCGCTATCCCAATGCTTCAAATGAACTCTTGGCTACAAGAGAAGCTCTAAAAGAATGTGGGAAAGACACACTGTCCGTGGGAGACTGTTTTTCTATGACTTATGAGGACAACACAGGTATTCATACCAAAGAATTTGTCATCAGCGGAATCTGGAAAGGTTACGGCAAAGACAATGCGAATTTCTATGTCTCAAGAGATTTTTACCAGCAGTCCGGTTATGATTTGAAATCTGACGGCATTCTGCAGATAAAGTTCAAACGCAATTATGTCTCTGGAAAGACCATCGGCCGTCTGGAGGAAAGTCTCCATTTGTCACAGCAGCAGGTTTTTCAGCCTTCCGATTACATCGAGAAATCTCTGACAATTCTGCTGGCCCTCTGGGGACTGTGCCTGATTATCTGCCTGAATGCCTACCTGCTCGTCTACAATATTCTCTACTTATCCGTTTCCGGAAAAACCAGGTATTATGGATTATTACAGACTTTAGGCATGACAAAGAAGCAGCTGGCGCGGCTTATCCGCAGACAGATGACGCTTATAGGAATTACAGGAACCGCCGCAGGTACTTCTCTGGGAATTTTCATCTCCTTGTTTCTACTTCCGCACGTTATGAAAATCCTGGGGATTTCTCCAGGAAACGTCGGACTGCGCTTCTATCCCTCCATCCTGGTATTGAGCATTTTTACTACAGGCGCCGCCATCCTGCGGGGTATACGAACACCTCTTCACATTGCCGTAAGCGTTACTCCTGTGGAAGCTGTAAGATACCGGGTCAATGATAAAACTGCTGGCAAAGACAGCTTCAAAACCTGCACAGAAGGAAAAAACCTGTACTGGAACATGGCGAAAGACCAGCTGAGAAAAGACAAAAAGAAAACCATTATCGTTTTCCTGTCTCTGGCAGTGAGTCTATCTGTTTTTTACTGCCTGACTACCATTATCGACAGTCAGGGAAAGCGAAACGTATACCCTAACTATTGGGACGCAGACTTTATTTTGACAAATCAAAGCCAGACGACGAAGGACATCTCTTCTCTCAAACCAGCCATCAGTGAAAAATTTATGACTGAGCTCAAAAAGACAGAGGGTGTTGCAGAAGTTCATGCGGTTCGGGGAATCCCAGTTATTTTTCCTTACCAGGCGGAAGGTTTTTCTGACTTCTGGCTCAAAGGGTATACCCGTACAAAGCCTTACCTTTCCTATGATGAGATTCTTTCCGACTATCAAAAACATCCGGAAAAATACTACGGCATGGTAAAGGGAATTGAGGAAGACGAATTTGACTTTCTGAATGAATCCCTGGAAAATACTGTGAACAAGGAAGATTTTCTGAGTGGAAACACAGCGGTTCTTATCTACGCAGGATTTGAAATACCGCAAAATTGGATAGGCGCCGTCGTTCCATTTACTGTGGAAAATCAAACACACGAAATCACAATCGGAGCAGTCAGCTGCGAGGGCTCTTACGGAGCGTCTACCAACTGCGGCGCGAATTTAATTGTCAGCGAATCTTATTTGAAAACATTAGTAACAGAAACACCTGATATTCTGAGACTTATCATCAAGTATCAGCAATCTTACAGTGAAAAGACTGAACGTGCCGTAAACCATCTGCTGGCGCAGAATCCTTACCGCAAAGACTTATTCTATAGTTCAAAATACGAGGATATGAAAACGATTCAGGACTCCCAGGGAAAAATGTTTGAAATCGGCACGGTAACTGCTCTTCTTCTGCTGCTGGTGGGTATGCTGAATTATCGAAACACTATAGCCTGCAGCATACAGAACCGGAGATTGACGTTTTCTATCATGGAAAGCGTGGGCATGTCCAGAAAACAAGTGCTGAAACTGCTAATTCGGGAGGGACTTATGTATGCGGGCGGCTCTGTTTTCCTTACTGTGAGCGGTGGCACCGGGATTACCTATCTTGTATTTCAATCCATGAACTATATGAAAATACCATTTGCAGTACCCCTTGTTCCCCTGTTGTGCGCCGTCATACTTGTAACGCTCCTGTGTGTAATCACCCCTGTGGCTTCTTACCGAAAAATAGTTGGATTTCACTCTATTGCACAACGTCTGCGGGAATACGAGTAACAAGCCTTTCTGCCTCCGGCATTGCGGAAATTCTGAAACTCAAGGCCACGACAAACGCATGAATGAATAAATTATGAACACAGCATCCATTTTTTGTTATAATCAAAGAAAAAGAGGATGGTGTTGTTTATGAAAGCGCTT
>JAAWLS010000095.1 GCA_022798035.1 Lachnospiraceae bacterium
TGAGCCAATTAATCAGCATGCGTTATGGAACAATTCCCATTGTGCGGGAGACGGGCGGATTGAAAGACACTGTGGAAGCCTACAATGAAATCTGGCATACAGGAAATGGATTCAGTTTTCAGAACTACGATGCGAAAGAGATGCTTATGATTGTACGGTATGCTTATGATGTGTTTCAGAACCATCCCAAAGACTGGCGTGCGATGATGAAGCGCTGTATGCAGATGGATAATTCCTGGCAGAGTTCTGCCAGAAAGTATGAGAAATTGTATATGGAGCTGACTTCATGACAGGCATGGGCCGCTGTTCTAACAGAAAGTATGAGAAATTGTATATGGAGCCGGCTTCATGACAGGCATGAAGCCGCTGTTCTAACATATGGAAATGCAGCCGGAAAACCGGTCATAGTAGTACACACAGTCAGACAGCACTTCATCCGGGGCTACCTCTGTCAGATTGATTTCTTTTACGATATCAGAGAGTTCCAGAGGTTCTCCTGCCTGGGCAGAAGGGATGACGATGACTTCGTGGATGCTGCTGGGAAGAATGTAGAGGCTGTCGTTTAACTGTTCGGATATCTGCTTTAAGACATTTTGATAGAGTATACAGCAGGCTCCATTCAGCCGCTGCCGGTTGGTAAGTACATACATTGGTATGACTTCTTCTGAGATTTCCTGGTAATCCTCTTTTGGAAGAACATCCGAAGGAGCGAAAATTAGGTCAGCCAGGGATGTGCAGCAGAAAGAGAGAAGCAGAGGAGTATTTTTCTGGGCAAAGTGCAGAAGAGTGCTTTTGGAAATATTCCAGTAAGCGAGGTGCTTATTGTAGATGAGAATGGAGGCGTTCTTACGGGGGCTCTCCTGTATGAGACAGTAGAATACAATTGCAAGGTCTAAATAGGGAAAATGAGGGACTTCTTTCAGCAGTTCCTTATTTTTTTCATAATGGATTAATTTATAGACGATATGGGGACGAACTTGTTCAAAACAGGTGAAAAAAGAAGTGTCGATACTGCGAATCCTGCAGTGGCTGTAGTAGTAATGGAGAATTTGTTCCTGAATACTGGAAAAAGAGGCGCCTTTTTGATAACTTTCATAATAGTGGTTTAAATAGATGGTGGGCGAGACATTGCATCCAGGTTCCAGGATGATAAGGCCGTCCAGAATCATGTGGTTGTTGTGGGGAAAGGGCTGAATGGAAATGTCTGTACTGTCAGAGAAAATCTCTTTTAGATTTAGAAAAATCTGTTCTTTGAATGTTTCGTATGTCATAATACCTCCTTGCTGTGCCGTCAGACGGGAGGAAAAAATCCACACAAAAATGTGTGGATTTAACTTTATCATAAGAAAAAGAAAAATGCAAGAATATTTTAATCTGCAGCTTTTATTTCTTTCCAGAGAATGCTGAGTTTGGTGGATGAGGCGTCGTCTAAAGGCTTTAGCACCTCACAGTTGTCTAAAGTTTCTTTTGGAGGAAAGATGGTAGGGCTTTCCTGGATTTCAGGTTCTAAGGCTTCCTTTGTTTTTACATTTGGGGTGGCATAGTAGACATAGTCAAAGTTCATCATGGAAATGTCTTCACGGCATAGGAAATTTAGAAATTTTTCTGCATTTTCCTTGTGTTTTGCCGATTTGGGGATAAACCAGGAATCAATCCACATGTTGGAGCCTTCTTTTGGAACAGAGAAAGCAAGTTTGTCATTGAATTCCAGTGCATATCCGGCCTCTCCCGAGTAGACAACGGCCATGGCCGCATTCTCCCCAATCATTTCGTCCTGTGCCTCGTCTACCAGATAAGAGTAGACGAGAGGCTTCTGTTTTAAAAGTAAATCCTGGGCTTCTTTCCACTGTGTTTCGTCTGTAGTATTCAGAGAATATCCCAGAATTTTCAAAGCTACCATAAAAGAGTCCCGGACAGAATCCGCCATGATAATCTGGCCTGCATAGTCCTTATCCCACAAAATATTCCAGGAATCCACTTTGGACTCATCCACCATATCTTTGTTGTAGAGAATTCCCACAGTTCCAAAGAAATAGGGAATGGAGTATTCATTTTCCGAATCAAAAGACTTTGAGAATTCGAAATAAGTGGAATCCAGGTTATTCTTGAGGGGAATGTTGTCAAAGTTGATTTTCTGCACCTGGTCTTCCTGAATCATTTTTTCCACCATGTAGTCGGAGGTGCAGATTAAATCGTAGTCGATGGCTCCGGCACGGTATTTGGTATACATGTTTTCCGGGGTGACGTATTCCTCATATTCTACTTTAATGCCTGTTTCTTCTTCAAACATTTCAATGGCTTCCGGGTCTAAATATTTACCGTAGTTCAGAACAATCAGGGAATTTTCGGAATCTTTGGAGCCGCATCCTGTGAAAAGTCCCGTCAGCATAATTCCTGCCAGCAGACAGGAGATGAATTTTTTCATAGGGAGTCACCTTCTTTCTCTTTTCGGGCAGAGGGGCCGAAATTCATAAACAGCAGCAGTACCAAGGCCAGCAAAAACAGAATCGTGGACAATGCATACATTTCCGGACGAACCCCCTTGCGCATTTCCGTGTAAATCATGGTGGACAAAGTGTGGATGCCCGCCCCTTTTGTGAAATAGGTGACAGAAAAATCGTCCAGAGACATCGTCATTGCCATGAGAAAACCGGAGAGTACGCCAGGCCGGATTTGAGGCCAGGTAATTTTGAAAAAGGCGTACAGCGGGGTTGCACCCAAATCCAAAGCTGCTTCGTAAGTGGTACGGCTGCCCTGCTTTAGCTTGGGCAGTACATTTAATATCACGTAAGGGATGTTAAATGTAATATGAGCAATCAATACGGTGTTCATGCCAAGTCTTGTGAACCGGACAAAGAGGAGCATCATGGAGATGCCTGTCACAATGTCTGCATTGAGCAGCGGAATATTGGTGGCGCCAATCATAAGGGTCTGGGAGCGCTTTTTCATGGCGTCAATTCCAAGGGCTGCCACAGTGCCTAAAAGTGTGGCAATCAGGGCAGAGACAAGGGCGAGAAACAGCGTTGTCCAGAAAGCTGACATAATAGAGCTGTCAGAAAAGAGGCTGCGGTACCATTTCAGGGTAAATCCTCCCCATTGAACTCTTGTTTTGGAATTGTTAAAAGACAATATAATTAACACAGCAATAGGGAGATATAAAAATAAAAAGATGAGAGACAGATAAATCCGCTCAATTGTTTTTCTTACCATACGCCGGTACCTCCTTCTTCGCCTTTGGCGCTCATAAGGGCCATGCTTGCGATGACGAATACCATCAGCACAAGAGAGAGGCCAGAGCCCAGATTCCAGTTATATTCCTGTATAAACGCCTGTTCAATGACATTTCCAATCAAGAGTACTTTACCGCCGCCCAAAAGGTCGGAGATGGCAAAAGAAGTCAGCGCCGGAACAAAGACCATGGTGATGCCGCTGACTACTCCAGACAGGGTGAGGGGAACGATAATTTTGAAAAAAATAGTGATATTGTTGGCCCCCAAATCTTTGGCGGCTTCGATAATATCGGGTTCAATCCTGGACATAGCATTGTAAATGGGCAGTATCATAAAGGGAAGGAAATCGTACACCATACAGAATACAACGGCGAACGGCGTATTCAAAACGTCCAGCAGGGGCAGATTCCAGGAGGCCAGCATTGTATTGATTACGCCGTTGTTGGACAGAAGCAGCTTCCAGGCCAGAATCCGCAGCATAAAGTTCATCCACATGGGCAGGATGAAAATAAATACGATAAATCCCTGGCGTTTCAGTTTCATACTGCTTAAAATCATTGCCAGCGGGTAGGACAAAAGGAGGCAGACAGCAGTACAGATAAAAGCCAGCTTCAAAGAAAGCATCAGTGATTTCCAATGGATAGATGCAAAAATTGAAGTTACATTTAATAGTGTAAAATCTCCGCTGGTGGTGGTGAAGGCATAGTAGAGAATCACTGCCACAGGAAGGAGAATGAAGCCTGCCATCCACAAAAGATAAGGGCCGGCTAAAAGTTGTCGTTTTAAATTATGCATCTGTTTCCACCGCCCTCTCGTCACTGGATTCTGGTTTGTTCATAATCTGAATATTAAAGGGGTCTACCCGGATGCCTACGTGAGAACCCACAGGGTGCATCTGCGTAGTCTGTACCAGCCACTCATAGCCGCCTGCCAGCACCTCAATCTCCCAGTGGACACCTTTGAAAATCAAGGAGATAACGTCGCCTTCTAGCATACCGCAGGCAGGGTCAACCAGCTCCACATCCTCCGGCCGGATGACTACGTCCACAGGACGGTTGCAGCCAAATCCTTCATCCACACAGGGGAAATTGACATCCAGAACTTTTACGAGACGGTCTTTTATCATTACGCCGTCAATGATGTTGCTTTCTCCAATGAAATCAGCCACAAAGGCGTTGGTGGGCTCATTGTAAATGTCTTCCGGTGTGCCTATCTGCTGGATATAACCTTGATTCATGACGACGATAGTGTCAGACATGGTCAATGCCTCTTCCTGGTCGTGGGTGACATAGATGAAGGTAATGCCAAGCTCGTTTTTCAGGCGGATTAATTCATACTGCATATCCTGCCGCAGTTTCAAATCCAAGGCTCCCAGAGGTTCATCCAAAAGGAGTACTTTCGGTTCATTGACAATCGCCCGGGCAATGGCGATTCGCTGCTGCTGGCCGCCGCTTAGAGAGTCTACGCTTCGCTTTTCAAAACCATCCAGATTTACCAGCTTTAACGCATATTTAATCTTGTCATTGATATAGGCTTTGCTCTTTTTCTTGATTTTCAGGCCAAAAGCAATGTTTTCTGCAATGGACATATGGGGAAACAGCGCGTATTTTTGGAACACAGTATTCAGCTGCCGTTCATGGGGAGCCAGACTGGTGATATCTTTTCCGTCAAAAATGACATTTCCGGAATCCGGCGTCTCGAAACCACCGATAATACGCAGAGTGGTGGTCTTTCCGCAGCCGGAAGGCCCAAGAAGCGTTAGAAATTCATTTTCACGGATATACAAATTTAAGTCGTCTATAATCTTTTGTCCGTCAAAGGATTTGCTAATGTGCTGTAAATCAATTAATCGTTTGCTCATGGTATAATTTCCTCCTAGAAACTGGGGGGAGTGGAAACCCAGAGAACTGTGGCTTCCCTGCTGCCGCAATTTTCGATGTAGTGTTTTTTACCGGAATCAAAATAAAAAGATTCTCCCTGCTTAACGGTAAAGGAGCGGGGACCATAACAGAGGCGGATGGAGCCTTTCAGTACGTAGCCGAATTCCTCTGCCTCATGAGGAAGCTGCATTTCGGAAACGCCGTGGGGGGCCAGAGTCATCAGCACAGGTTCCATGGCATTTTTCTGCGCGTTGGGAATCAGCCATTTGATGGTATGGTGCAGCTCTTCATTTTCCTTTATAAAACAGTCTTCCTGTTTAAATACAATCTGTTCTGGTTCTGAATCTGTAAAAAATTCTGCAGGTGTGGTGCCAAGACATTGTATAATGTCCAAAAGCGTGCCCACAGAAGGTGAGGTGAGGTTGCGTTCCAATTGAGAAATGAATCCTTTGGAGAGTTCACTTCGGTCTGCCAGTTCCTGCTGGGTCAGGCCGTATTGAATGCGCAGTTCCTTCATACGGTGTCCAATATCCATAAAAGCCATCCTTTCTGTTTTCACAGTTTTTGAAATATTGTGGCTGTTCAGGACCCTGAGCTGCAGATGTGCCGGAGTTCTTCTAAATAAATCTGAAGGTTCCGAACGGATGGTTTCACGGGATTCTGAACAGCTGCAAAATATTTGAGATAAACTTTAAGTATAGTAATTGTAAAGTCAAAGTGATAATGTATTTTTTGTTTAATAATAATAAACAAAATCTATTATAAAGGGAAACCAGAAAATGTCAATAGAAAAAATTATGATAAAAAATTTAATTTTAAAGAAAAAAAGGATTGCAAAATGGAAGTAAAACAGATATAATAGTTGAAGATTTGTTAATAAGGTATGCCAAAGTGGCGCAGTTGGTAGCGCGTCGCATTCGTAATGCGTAGGTCGAGGGTTCGAGTCCCTTCTTTGGCTGAGAGATGGGAGCTGCATGTCAGCTCTCATTTTTATCGCACTGTAATGGGGATGGAGTATGTACCGCAGGATGTTTTCTCAACTGTATTGCGGGATAGCATACGCACTTTTGCTTTTATTTCTAAGGTTATAAGGGAGTTATAAAATGAAACATCAAGTTGTGGTATATTATGCATTTTGTCCCAATTTTTTTGAATCGAAAAAAATATATCGGAAACACCAGAGAGAATTGGAAGATAAAATATTAAGTTATGATTTTATAAATAGATTTAATATTCAATTTGAAAAGAATAATGTTGGAAAAGGAGAATATGGAAAACCATATTGGAAAGGGAAAGAGAATATTCATTTTAATGTGAGCAACACAGACGGATTGGTGGTGTGTGCCTGCTCTGACTGTGAGGTTGGGGTGGATGCAGAGAAGGCGAGAGAGATACGGGAGCCTGTCCTCAAGCGGTGCTGCAACTCAGAAGAAATCTCCTATATTTTTCAGGAGAGAGATACTCTGTATTCTGCGCTGGCTGGGGAAGAAGATTCAGTTCAAAACCGTTTTCTTCAAATCTGGACGCTGAAAGAGAGTTATATTAAGATGACGGGGAAAGGAATGCATTTTCCCCTGCAGGACGTAACATTTTCCATCGAGAGGGAAAATGAGGTTCAGATTAAAAGCAGCCAGCCGGGATATTTTGTGCAGGAGAGAAGAGGGGATTACTGGATTTCTCTCTGTGCAGAGGAAGAGGCAGAAGTGGTTTGGAGAGAGATAAATTTTTGAGAGTGATTGTACTGCGGCGGCGAAGAACAGAAAGTCATCCGCCGCAGACACCATGTTACGATAATCGTTTCAGATAACGTTTTTCCAATTGGCTGATTAGACTGTACAGGCCCCAGGCGAGAATACAGAGAATGACAATGGACATAATCACCCAATCTAATTTGAAAACCTGGCTTCCATAGATAATCAAATACCCCAGGCCCTGCCGGGAAGCGATGAATTCACCGATGATTACGCCCACCAGACACAGGCCGATATTTACCTTCATAATAGAAAACAGGGAAGGAATGTTGGCGGGCAGAATCACTTTGGTGAGCACGTGATATTTCTTTCCGCCCATGGTGTAGATTAATTTTATTTTTTCCGGGTCTACAGATTGAAAGCTGGTATACAGGCTTAAAATGGAGCCAAAGATGGCTACCGAAATTCCGGTGATGATAATGGTATTGTAAGTGGCGCCCAGCCATACGATAAGCAGGGGAGCAAGGGCAGACTTGGGCAGGCTGTTTAAAATGACAAGGTAAGGCTCCAATGTCTCTGACAGAGATTTATTAAGCCATAATATAATTGTTATGATAAGTGCAGCGATTATCACCAGAAGAAAACTGCTGATAGTTTCAAATAGTGTGATTCCAATGTGCACAAACAGCGTGTGGTCCAATATCATATCATAAGCGCACAGAAAGATTTTGGAAGGACTGCTGAAAATAAAGGAATCAATGAAATTCAGCCTTGCGGCGCCTTCCCATATCGCCAAAAACAAAATAAAAATGCACAGCCGGCTGACTGTGACGGTGCGTTTATGTCTTTTCTGCGTGAGAAGAAAATTTTGCTGGGCAATGGACAGTTCACTCATTTTCATTCAACTCCTTCCATATTTTATTGAAATAATCTTTGAATTCCGGAGAATTTCTTCGCTCTAATGCGCTAATCTGTTCCGGAAAATCAATTTCTACTACAGTTTTTATAGTTGCTGGACGTTTGCTCAGCACCAGAACGCGGCTGCCGAGACTGACTGCTTCAGACAAATCATGGGTGACTAAAATGGCAGTTTTCTGTTCCTTTTTGATGATTGCTCCAATGTCGTCGCCTACGGTAAGCCTGGTTTGATAGTCCAGAGCAGAGAAAGGTTCATCCAGCAGCAGAAGTTCAGGATTCAGTGCCAGCGTGCGAATGAGCGCGGCTCTTTGACGCATTCCGCCGGAAAGCTGGGAAGG
>JAAWLS010000096.1 GCA_022798035.1 Lachnospiraceae bacterium
CCGAATTTGAGGTGATGAAAATCATCTGGAAACATGCCCCTATCAGTACAAATGAAATAACAGAAAAATTACTGCAGACCACATCCTGGAGCCCCAAAACCATACACACACTTATCAAACGCCTGACAACAAAAGGCGCTCTCTCCTATGAGAAGCAGGGCCGGGTATTCGTCTACACCCCTCTCATCCAGGAGAAAGAATATGTGGATGAAAAAAGCAGCTCTTTTCTGAAACGCTACTACGACGGAAATATCACCGCCATGCTGTCCGCCTATATGGAACATGAAAGGCTGTCTGAAGATGAAATCGAGGACCTGCGCTCTCTTCTCACCCAGAAATCCAAAAAAGGAGGCGGCGGCCATGGCTGATTTCATGATACGCTTTCTCCTGTGCAGTCTCTTTCTTGGCGTCGTTATCTGCCTTTTTCTGGCAGTCAAAAGAATCTGCTCTGCCTCTTCAGAATTTGGATGTGCGCAGGCTGTACCAGCGCTGTCAGAAAGAAACCAATATCACAAGAGACATTCCCGTCTATAGTACGGCCTTTTTGAAATCCCCCATGACAGCAGGATGTCTTAAGCCCTGTATCTATCTTCCCATCCATCTGATATCCGATTACCGCGAAGCAGATATGCGTTACATACTGCTCCATGAACTCCAGCACTGCCGTCACAGAGACAACCTTGTCAATATTCTGATGAACCTTGCCGGAATTTTATACTGGTTTCATCCCCTCGTCTGGTACGGGTTAAAAGAAATGCGCACAGAACGGGAATTGCCTGTGACGCCTCTGTTTTACAAATGCTGGAGGAGGACTCTTATGAAGATTACGGCCGCACCCTAATTGATTTTGCTGAGAAAATGTCCCGTATTTCTTTCCCCTTTGCATCCGGAATCGGCGGAAACGGCAGACAAATCAGACGGCGCATTCTTAACATTGCCTCCTATCAAAAGCCAACCACCCCAAAAAAGCTGGGCAGTACAGTTTCCTTTCTGATGACTGCCTTTCTCCTTCTGTGCTCTGCTCCTCTCGTCTCCACCTATGCCGCAGACAAAGAATATTACCGCTGGAACGCGGAGGAAGAACGTATTTCTCAGAGAGACCTTTCCTCGTACTTTGGAACATACGAAGGCAGTTTCGCTTTATACGACTTAAAGGAAGATACCTGGTATATCCACAATATGAATTCTGCCTCCCACAGAACTGCGCCTAACTCCACCTACAAAATTTACGATGCCCTTTTTGGCCTGGAGGAAGGTGTTATTACACCGGAACACTCCTTGATTTTCTGGAACAGGGAGACCTTCCCCTTTCCGTCATGGAATGCAGACCAGACGCTGGATTCTGCCATGGAGCACTCTGTCAACTGGTATTTCCAGAGCATCGACCAGCAGATTGGCGCCTTCACGCTGAGACGCTGTCTGCGGGAAATCAACTACGGAAATGCACAAATAAGGGAGAATTCCTCCGCTTACTGGATGGAATCTTCCCTGAAGATTTCGCCCATAGAGCAGGTAGAACTTCTGACAAAGCTCCATCAAGGAGAGCTGGATTTTGCCCCGGAAAATGTCCTTGCCGTAAAAAATTCCATCCGGCTCTCCTCCTCTGAAAACGGCACACTCTACGGTAAAACAGGAACTGGACAAGTGGACGGCCAGAATCAGAACGGATGGTTTGTGGGATATGTGGAAACCTCCAAAAACACATACTTTTTTGCGGCAAACATCCAGGCCCAGCAGGAAGCCTCCGGAAGCAGGGCCGCAGAAATCACCATGTCCATCCTGGCAGACTGGGAGATTTGGGAAGAATAGCCGCTGTTTTCACCGCCAGTCTAAATATGCTTTTCTTCCAAATCTATGCGCTCTTTTCTTTCCGGTTTATGCGTATAGATTTGGAAGGAACATTTAATTGCCTGCCAGCCATTGCTCCAATATCAGGCTGGCTTTTTCCACCGCATAGCCGCTTCCCCCTCTTTCTTTTACATCCTCCGTCATGCTGACAAGCAGAATCGGCCGCTCTGCTGTCTTTTCCGCCGTGAAAATGGCAAACCAGCCCAGTTCTGTGCCGGAGGTGTCCTCTTTGGAAGTTTTGATTTCCGCCGTCCCTGTTTTTCCGGCCAGAAGAACATCCTCCCGATGGGCCCCATAGCCAGTTCCATTGGCGTCATTTACCACTTTCTTCATTCCTTCCAGGACAATATCTGCTGTTTCCCTGGAAAAGGCCCCTGAAATCCAATCCTCCGAAGCGTTTTCCTGAGTAAAGAGCAGATACGGCTTTTTTATATTCCCCTCATTGCAGAAAGCAGAATAGATGCAGGCCAGATGCAGAGGATTTACCAGTATCTGGCCTTGTCCGTAGCCACTGTCCGCCAGCTGGATTTCCGTCTCTATTTTCTCTGTATTGGAATACTGTGATTTCTGCATTTTTATTTCAAAGGGCAGTTCTTCCCCAAATCCCAGCCTGGACAACGACGCCTCCAACTCCTCCCTGCCGATTTTCAGCGCCGCCTTTGCAAAATAAATATTATCGGAATAAATCAATGCATTTTCTAAAGTCACAGGCTCATATGCATGCAGAGTAGTCACATGATAAGCTCCCCAGGAAGCATCTTTCTGCCAGCTCAAGCCTTCCTTTCCATAATCTTTTGCAGGGTTGACTGCACCGGATTCAAGGCCTGCCGCCGCAATCACCGGTTTCAGCACAGAACCTGGACACCACACCTGTTGGAACCGGTTGTACATAGGCTTATTCTCATCTTCGCTCAATGCGTTCCACTGCCCGCTGGAAAATCCCATAATAAAATCATTGTTGTCATAAGAAGGCGTGCTCACAAGAGCCAGCACCTCCCCGGTATCAGGATTGACTGCCGCAGAACAGCTCTTATCTGACTGAAACTGCTCATAAATATGAGCCTGAAGGTCAGCATCTATGGTAAGCCTCACATTCTGTCCTTTCAGCTCTTTTTCAAACAGCCCTTCCACGCCGCTCCTGCCAATCACACTGCCGGCGGTGTAACCTTCCCCCTCATGTTCTTTTAAATCCTCTGCCGTCACCTGCTGCACATATCCAATGAGATGAGATGCGGCTTCCTTCAAAGGATATTCCCGCACCTGCGTGTCGGACAGCAGCACACCTGGGACTGCCAGCAGCTTTTCCTGCCGTTCCTTCTCTTCTTCCAGTCCTTCCTCCTGCTCCAGAGCCATAAGTTCCGCTTCCTTAAGTTTCGGGACTGTCTGAATGGGCACAAAAGAGTCGTCCTTCACCCACTGCTGTGCCAACTTTTTTTCAATTGTTTTTGGCTCAATTTGTAAAATATCAGCTATTTCCTGAATTGCGGCCTCTTTGTCCTCCAGTTTCCCAGGAACGATTCCCACGGCAGACGCCGTTCCCTTTCCAGCCAGAACACGGCCGTTTCTGTCTAAAATTTCACCCCGCTCCGCCTGAATGACCGAAACTTTCACTTTGTCCTCAGCACAAAGTTCTGGAAAAATCAAAGAATCCTCCCACACCAGCTTATCACCCGCTTTCGTTTTCTGAAACCATGCTTCATTTTTAAAATGAACGGGGCCTGCCGCCGTGTCAAAGGAGATATCATAGACTACGACTTGTTCTCTTTCCCTCCATTCCAAAATTTTCACAGTTATGTTCTCCGCCTCGATTCCCTCATAAATCGCCGCATTCCGTTTGACAAAATCTTCCTGGCTGATGCCGCCGGACAATTCCACGTCCAGCATTTCGTACATTTCTTCGTATTCCCCTCTCGAAATGTGCTCCATATATTGAAGCAGCAGTTCTTCCGGGGAATCTGCCTCTGCCTTTTCCGCAAAAAAGCAGGCGCCATATAGATATATCGCCGCTGCTATTCCTGCCAGTCCTATCAGGGCAATGGCAGTCCACCGGAGCCTATTCGGCTTCTTTCTCCTCTTTCGTCTGTTTCTTTTTCTCATTCTAACCTCCATCTGTTCTACAAAATCCTACATATGTAAGATTTTAGGGTAAAAAATTTACTGCGGGATTTCGGAAATGTCTGAACTTTCTTTTTCGGAAGTAAAGCTCAGACACACTCCGGTATACCATTTAATACTACACTTGTAGGATTTGAAAGTCAAGAAGAATTTAATGTGTCTATCATTTCCCTGTTTTACTCTGGCCGTTCTCCCAAATCCTTTACCTTTTTACCGTTTGCCTTTATCTGCTGGCGCCAGCCTGCCTGGGCAGCCATCTTGTACATCAGCCGCGGAAATGCAATGGACACATACTGGTTTTCCTCCACTTATAAACCTTTTTCATTCAAAAATAAGATTTCCTATCGCCTTTAAAAATCAAGGCGGCCCCTCAATAGAATACCCCCTTTCGTTAGACTTCCGTTTTGTCTAACAAAAGGGGGCACTTCATATCACCATTGGACGGTTTCCTTTTTAAAACTTGCCGTTTTCAAGGGATGCAGACAACAAATCCTGTCTCGTTCCCGGCTTATTTCTTAATCTTGCCGCTCAATTTTACTTTGCTCCATGTGCCATACAAAGTTTCTTTGCCGTATTTTTTATAACTGCGCATCCTTACATAATACTTCTTTCCTGTCTTCAGCTTTGTGAAGGTATAAGAAGTCTTTGACAATTTCTTGGATTTCATATTTTTCTTGAATTTTTTATCTGTGCTCACCTGCACCTGATATCCTGATGCTCTCTTGTCTTTTCCCCATTTTACTGTCAGCTTCCTGCCCTTTCCTGTTTGGGCTGACTTAACAGATGCCTTCTTGGGGCTGACCTTGACTGTCACTTTCTTGGAAGCTTTCCCCGCTTTAATGGTAATGGTGGAAATTCCGGTATTTTTGATTGTCACCTTTCCAGTATTTTTATTCACAGCGGCAATCTTTGGTTTGGAGCTTGTAAAAGTCATCTTGCTCTTGGATGATGCATTGATTTTAAATGCCTTTGCGCCATATGCAACTTTATACACCGTTTTCTTACAGGTAATGGCTGGGGCCGCTTTTACAATCGTAAAGCTGGCCGTCTTGCTTCCCGTATAATTTTTCTTGCCAGTGACAGTTACCTTAGCTGTTCCTACTTTGACATTGCTGCTGTAGGAAACTGTATAATCTGTATTTAAAGTTAATGTTCTGCCGCCCAGCTTCACGGTTACAGATGGCGTCTTAGCTTTCCCGTCGTAAGTGTAACTTGTTTTAGCCAGTGTCACAGCAGCTTTGGAAATGTCAGTGCTGCTTTCCGAACTACCGCCTCCTCCCGGATGATTGCTGTCTCCTGAGTTATCTTCATTTCCTGGATTGCTGTCTCCTGCGTTATCTCCGCTTCCTGGATGATTGCTGCCCCCTGGATTATCTTCATTTCCTGGATTGCTGCTGCCGTCATCAGGATTAGGGCTGACTGGCGGGACATAGTTATAATGTATCGTCGCCTTTGATACTGCCGTCGCCGTATCGCTTAACTTGCTTACCCTGCTCCACTGAGCCTCGGTACTGGTAAAATAGATATCCTTCAGAGGACAAGATGCAAATGCCATTCTTCCTATTGACGTCACGCTGTCTGGAATTACCACAGTACTCAATCGACCACTGGAAGCGAATGCTGATTCTCCTATGCTCTCCGCGCCCTGGGGAATCTCCACTCTGGTAAGCAAAAGGCAGTTTTGAAACATCCCGTTACTGATACAGTTTATACTTCTGGGCAGCCGCACGCTGGTCAGCCTATAGCATTGCATGAACATATTATCACCCAGGCTTACCTGCTTACTGCCAGGAGCAAATGTCACACTCTCTATCTTCTGACACTGAAAAAATGCAGCTGCGCCTACCTCGCCAATGCTGGCCGGCAATGCTATCGAGGTGAGGTTCCCGCAGGCCCGGAAAGCATTTTGACCAATTGTTTCCACGCCTTCGGCAATCGTCACTGAGCCAAGATTTGCACATTCCCGAAACGCATTGTCACCGATGGTTTTCACACTGGAAGGTATCGTCACGCCAATAATGGCGGACTTGTAAAACGCGTTGTTTCCAATTGTAGTCACAGTGGAGGGAATCTCCACGCTGAGAACGCCGCAGTTCCAAAAAGCGCAGGCGCCAATATTGGTAACGCCGTTTTCGATAACAACCTTTCGGATTTGACTGCCGTTTTCACTCCAGGGCTGCTCTCCAGCGCTGTCAAAATTTGGCATAGCCCCCTTGCCAGAGATGCTCAGCGTACCCGCCTGGGTCAAATTCCAGGTAAGCCCTTCTCCCAAGTTCCCTCTTCCAATTGATACGTTAGCGCCTGGGTCATCCGGTGGAATGTAGTTTTCCGGATAGCGTGTGATATAATGGCTGGTACTGCTCATCACTTCTTCCTTCGATATTGCCCGTTCCCAGTGAACCTTACCACTGTTATTTCCTTCGGCAACAACCACGCCTGCGTTGCTTACTTCCAGCACAATCACAGTATGGGCGTCATTGTTTACTCTCAGAATATCTCCAACTTTTATATCCTCAAATCTAAATTTACCTGCAGCATATATTCGGTTCGGCAGAGTGCCAAATGCCTCATCGCTGAGTACAAAGGCAAAAGCTACGCAGCCCGTAGCGCTGATGTTTTTCCCATCAATGGTTCCGCCTTTCCAATGATAACTCTTTGATGATGAATATGGCTCATAGTCAGTCCAGGTTGTTCCCTCTCTGTACCCATCCCGCTCTTTCAGAGCAATCATAGACTGGTAGACTCCTGTTGGGGACAGATTCCCACTATTACGCGCGGTCAGTTCCGATGCAAATTCCTCTGTAAGAACATCCTCCTGCTGCAAAAATTCTTCCTGCCATGCAAGCGCCGTTGACTGGGAGGAAAGACATAGACACAATGCTAAAGCAGCTGAAACAATTCTTTTTTTCAACTTCGTAACCTCCTAATTTCAGTTTTGGGAGAACTTTTGACAGATGATACTTCTCCTTATAATAAACATATTTCTATTTTTCTGTTTTGTCAATAACTATCTTCATTTTGAAGAATCAAATAAATATCTGCGCAGGCTGAGCAGTGTAATATGCCCCGCAGACGTCTATAAATCTGCCAATCTATGTCCGGCCAGCCATGGGCCCCATCCTCTTTGTCTCCAGATTCCCACTCAGCCGCACCGTGACGGTTCCCTGTCGGTAACGCTCCTTTCCACGTCTGTCTGTTTTAATTTGCCCTTCAAAAATAATTGTATTGTTTTCGATGCCTGAATATCAGATATACCGTCATCCCAAACGTAAAAGGCTCCGCAAGCGGCACAGCAAGCCATACGCCTGTTACCTTTAAAAATTTCGACAATATCAAAAGAAACTATATTTTTAAATGGCTGATAGTATCGCCTCTCTTTTCAGTCGGCAGCAAGTTGGCCGCCGCATTTCAAATCGGCTGCGCTAAGACGGCTCCCTCACATTAAAAAATCCTCTCCTGGGACCTCTATGACATTCATCAGCACAAAGGAAACCATGTCTGAGATTTTTAAAATCGGCATCCCCACATTGGTATCTCAGCTTTTACCCAGCGTTTCCATTTCTCTCACCAACAATGCTGCCGGCCGTTACGGAGATTCTGCCATTGCAGGCATGGGCGTTGTCACCCGCATTATCTCAATGGCAGCCTGTCCGTATTCGGGTTTATCAAAGGCTTTCAGCCTATTGCAGGCTACATCCCTTTGGATTTTATACAGTGTATTCTTCTCTCTTCCTTGCTTTGGGAAAAGGCAGAGAGAGCTTTCTTCTTGGGGCCTGCCGACAGGGAATTTGCTTTATCCCCCTTATCCTGCTTCTGCCGACAGTCTGGGGACTAAATGGAATCATGTCTGCATCCTGGTAAATTGCTTAATTTGTTCAGCATTTCATACATCTGATTATTGCCAAATATATTGTTTTGCAGGGTAAGCGGCTTTCCCGCCTGTCTGCTTTCATGGTACAGCTTCATATAGGCATCTTTCGCCTGATAAAAACTGTCTTCCAACTCTTCTATTTCTTTTGCGGGCATTTCAGGAATATTTCCCTGAAATACCTGCCCCTGAGCCGCTATTCTGGCACAGGA
>JAAWLS010000097.1 GCA_022798035.1 Lachnospiraceae bacterium
ATTCCAGACTTTACTAGGGGTTACGGGTTCCGGCAAGACATTTACGATGGCGAATGTCATTCAGGAATTGCAGAAGCCGACGCTGGTCATCGCCCACAATAAAACGCTTGCGGCGCAGCTCTACGGAGAATTCAAGGAGATGTTCCCTGAGAATGCAGTGGAGTATTTTGTGTCCTACTATGACTACTACCAGCCCGAAGCGTATGTACCTTCAACGGACACCTATATTGCCAAGGACTCTTCTATTAATGATGAAATAGACAAGCTGCGCCTTTCTGCCACGGCGGCGTTGGTGGAGCGGAAAGATGTAATTATCATATCCAGCGTGTCTTGTATCTATGGTTTGGGAAGCCCGATAGATTACAAAAACATGATGCTGTCTTTACGTCCAGGCATGGAAAAAGACAGAGATGAAGTAATTCGGAAATTGATAGATATTCAGTATACCAGAAATGATATGGATTTTCAGCGAGGCACCTTCCGGGTACGGGGGGATGTGGTAGAAATTTTCCCGGCAAACTATGGAGAGACGGCAATTCGGGTAGAATTTTTTGGAGACGAAGTGGACAGGATAACGGAGATTGATGTGCTGACCGGAGAAATCAAGAGCCAGCTGGGACATATGGCAGTATTTCCAGCTTCCCACTATGTAGTGGCGCCGGAGAAAATCCGCCAGGCTGCCGTAGAGATTGAACAGGAGATGGAAGAGCGGGTGAAATATTTCAAAGGAGAGGACAAACTGCTGGAAGCTCAGCGTATTGCAGAGCGGACGAATTTTGACATTGAAATGCTCAAAGAAACAGGATTTTGCAGCGGCATTGAGAATTATTCCCGTTTTCTTTCCGGATTGAAGCCCGGGGAAGCTCCCAATACGCTGATAGATTATTTCCCGGAGGAATTTTTGATTATCGTGGACGAGTCTCATATTACGATTCCCCAGGTGAGGGGGATGTATGCTGGAGACCAGTCCAGAAAGAGTACGCTGGTGGACTATGGATTCCGCCTGCCCTCGGCCAAAGATAACCGTCCCTTGAATTTTGGGGAATTTGAGAGCAAAATAGACCAGATGCTGTTTGTGTCAGCTACGCCTAATGTCTATGAAAGAGAGCATGAACTGTTCAGAGCAGAGCAGATTATCCGGCCTACAGGACTTTTGGACCCGGAAGTGGATGTACGCCCGGTGGAGGGGCAGATTGATGATTTAATCGGCGAAGTCAACAAAGAGATTGCCAAGAAGAATAAAGTGCTGATTACTACATTGACGAAAAAAATGGCAGAAGATTTGACGGATTATATGCGGGAAGTGGGAATCCGGGTGAAATATCTGCACTCCGATATTGATACTCTGGAGCGGGCAGAAATTATACGGGATTTGCGGCTGGATGTGTTTGATGTGCTGGTGGGCATCAATCTGCTGAGAGAGGGATTGGACATACCGGAGATTACGCTGGTGGCTATTTTAGATGCGGACAAAGAAGGATTCCTGCGTTCAGAGACTTCTTTGATTCAGACCATAGGAAGAGCCGCCCGGAATTCAGAAGGACATGTAATTATGTATGCGGACAGCATTACAGATTCCATGCGGGTTGCCATAGAAGAAACAAACCGCAGAAGGAAGAAGCAGGAAGCCTACAATCAGGAACACGGAATCACTCCCACTACGATTCAAAAATCAGTCCGGGAATTAATCAGTATTTCCAAGAAAGTGGCAAAGGAAGAGTACAAGTTCCAGAAAGACCCGGAGTCTATGAGCAAAAAGGAATTGGAAAAATTAATTGGAGAAATCCAGAAAAAGATGCAGGCAGCTGCGGCGGAGCTGAATTTCGAGGCTGCGGCAGAGCTGCGTGATAAGATGATAGAATTAAAGAAAAATCTAAGAGATATGTAAAGACAGGCCAGGCGCAGAAAAGCTTTTATGATGAGATTTCCGCCATGCCGCGGATGGTTCCGCTGTAAGCAGGAACGAATTATGGTTTTGGCCTTGCCGTCATAATTTTAGAGGAAATGCAGCAGCAGAAAGGCTGCAGCTTGTGAAATCAAGAGAAAAAGGAGTTTACCCGAAATGACAAAAGCAGAAAAACAGTATATTAAAATCAGAGGGGCAAATGAGCATAATTTAAAAAACCTGGATGTGGACATTCCCAGAAATGAATTTATCGTTTTGACCGGACTAAGCGGCTCTGGCAAATCCTCTCTGGCCTTCGATACCATTTATGCAGAGGGGCAGCGCAGGTACATGGAATCTCTGTCATCTTATGCCAGGCAGTTTTTAGGGCAGATGGAGAAGCCGGATGTGGAGCGGATTGAGGGCCTTTCTCCGGCTATTTCCATTGACCAGAAATCCACAAACCGCAATCCTCGTTCTACCGTGGGAACAGTTACGGAAATCTACGATTATTTTCGTCTGCTGTACGCCAGAATCGGGATTCCCCACTGTCCTGTCTGTGGAAAAGAAATCAAGAAGCAGTCCGTGGACCAGATGGTAGACCAGATTATGTCCCTGGAAGAGGGAAGCAAGATTCAGCTTTTGGCTCCAGTGGTGCGGGGACGCAAGGGAACCCATCAGAAATTGTTTGAGCAGGCTAAACGCAGCGGCTATGTCCGGGTGCAGGTGGATGGAAATATCTATGATTTGACGGAAGATATTCCTATGGATAAGAACATCAAGCACAATATTGAGATTGTGGTGGACCGTCTAGTGGTGAAATCAGGAATTGAAAAACGCCTGACAGATTCTGTGGAAAGCGTGCTGGAGCTGGCGGAAGGGCTGATGATGGTGGATGTGATTGGAGGAGAACCTATCAATTTTTCCCAGAGTTTCTCCTGTCCGGACTGCGGCATCAGCATTGATGAAATTGAACCCAGAAGTTTTTCTTTTAACAATCCTTTCGGCGCCTGTCCAGATTGTTTTGGACTTGGCTACAAAATGGAATTTGACGTGGATTTGATGATTCCGGATAAGTCTCTAAGCCTTGCAGAAGGAGCTATTCAGGTGATGGGATGGCAGTCCAGCACAGATAAAGGCAGTTTTACCAATGCAATTTTAAATGCGCTGGCGGAAGAGTATAGATTTGATTTGAATACACCTTTTAAGGAACTTTCCAAAAAGATACAGAATGTGATTCTAAACGGAACAGGTGGAAAAGAGCTGAAAGTTCATTACAAAGGCCAGCGGGGAGAGGGAGTTTATGACGTTGCCTTTGAAGGGCTGATAAAAAATGTGCAGCGCCGATACAGGGAGACAGGTTCGGACACCATGAAACAGGAATACGAGGCTTTTATGCGGGTAACGCCCTGTAAGACCTGCGGCGGCCAGCGTCTGAAACGGGAAGCTCTTGCGGTGACAGTTTCCGGGAAAAATATTTATGAGGTTACTTCCATGTCTATCCGGAAGTTACAGGAATTTCTGGCGGGAATGGAACTGACGAAACAGCAGCAGATGATTGGCGCCCAGGTGTTAAAAGAGATTAAGGCCAGAGTTGGATTTCTGGTGGATGTAGGACTGGATTATCTGACTTTGTCACGGGCCACCGGAACACTCTCCGGAGGGGAAGCCCAGCGTATTCGCCTGGCTACTCAGATTGGCTCTGGATTGGTGGGAGTGGCCTATATTTTGGACGAGCCCAGTATTGGACTCCATCAAAGAGACAATGATAAACTTTTAAATACCTTGAAAAATCTGAAAGATTTGGGAAACACCTTGATTGTGGTAGAGCATGACGAAGATACCATGTTTGCGGCGGACCATATTGTGGATATTGGGCCGGGAGCCGGGGAACATGGAGGACTTCTAGTGGCTCAGGGAACAGCCAAAGAGATTATGAAAAACAAAAATTCCATTACGGGAGCTTATCTCAGCGGCAGAATCAAGATTCCGGTTCCTGAGGTCAGGAGAAAACCAACCGGGTTCCTGAAAATTAAAGGAGCTCAGGAAAACAATCTTCAGGGAATTGATGTGGAGATTCCGCTGGGAGTTCTGACCTGCGTGACTGGGGTATCAGGTTCCGGAAAATCTTCTCTGACCAATGAAATTCTCTACAAACGGTTGGCCAGGGATTTAAACCGTGCCAGAGTGATTCCAGGAAAACACAAATCCATAGAGGGAATTCAGCAGCTGGATAAAGTGATTGATATTGACCAATCTCCCATTGGAAGAACTCCAAGGTCCAACCCTGCCACTTACACAGGAGTATTTGACCAGATTCGGGATTTGTTTGCGGCAACGCCGGACGCCAAAGCCAAAGGATATGCGAAAGGCCGGTTTAGTTTTAATGTAAAAGGAGGCCGCTGTGAGGCCTGCTCTGGAGATGGAATTTTAAAGATAGAAATGCACTTTCTGCCGGATGTCTATGTGCCCTGTGAAGTATGCGGAGGGAAGCGTTACAACAGAGAGACATTGGAAGTGAGATACAAGGGCAAGAACATTTATGACGTGCTGGATATGACGGTGGAGGAGGCGCTGAGCTTCTTTGAGAATGTGCCTACCATCCGCCGTAAAATTGAAACTCTCTACGATGTGGGACTTTCCTACATTAAGCTGGGGCAGCCCTCCACCACCCTCTCTGGAGGGGAAGCCCAGCGAATTAAGCTGGCTACGGAATTAAGCCGGCGCAGCACAGGAAAAACAATTTATATTCTGGATGAACCAACCACAGGACTGCATTTTGCAGACGTACACAAGCTGACAGAGATTCTGCAGCGTTTGGCAGAAGGCGGCAATACCGTGGTGGTAATTGAACACAATCTGGATGTAATCAAGACAGCCGACTATATCATTGATATGGGACCAGAAGGAGGGGACGGAGGCGGCAGAGTGATTGCCTGCGGAACACCGGAGGAAGTGGCAGAGGTGGATGCTTCTTATACTGGAAAATATATCAAAAAATATCTGGAGAAATAAGAGGAAAGTTGATATAATGAAAAGAACAGTGAGAAAGGATAACAAAAGATTATGGAAAAGAAAAAAACAATCAAACAGATTATTGTGTTTTACGTGATGTCTGTGTCCATTATGCTTGGCGTTTTGCTTACCGCTGTAATGATTATCAGCAGCTTTGTTTCTACAGGTTCTATTTTGCTGGAGAATTTGCAGATGATGGCTAAGACATCGGCGCAGAATGTAAGCGCTAATCTTCATCTGCTGACGGACCGTATGGCGAACCTTTCATTGGAAGATGCTCTGGTTGAGCCAGGTGCTTCTGGCGAGGCAAAACAGGAAGTTCTGGATGAGCGGGAGAGCCGTATTGAATTTGTATGGCTGGCAGGCTACGATTTGTCTGGACAAAAATTATACGGAGATAAGGAAGCTCCAGATAGTATCTCAGAAAAGAAATACTACACATATTTGACGAAAACGGACAATCTAGTTGTAGATGAACCATATTATAAAAATGATATCTGGCAGCTCTGCGTGGCGATTCCTATAAAAAATGGAACAGAAACCACTTCTTATTTGGTGGGAAGCTATAAATATGATTTGCTGAATGACGTACTGAGCAACATTCATATCGGTGTAACCGGTTCTTCTTACATAATTAATGAAGAAGGCGTTATTATTGCAGACAAAGATTTAGAAAGCATGCAGAAACACGAGAATGTGTACGAGCTGTATAATTCCGGGAAAAATAAAGAAATTTTTGATAATATGATTAATTCACAGACGGGTTCAGAGTCTATGAATCTTCACGGGGTACGCCATTATGTGGCATACGCGCCGGTTCCGGGAACCAACTGGACGCTGATTATAGATGCACCCTGCCGGGAATTCCAGAATATATTGTTTACATCCATATTTATATGTGCTGTGATTGCAGTTGTTTTGCTGGTGGCTGCAAGATACTTGATTATAAAGATGGCAGACAGCATTTCAGATTCTTTGTCACTGGCAACAGGCAGATTGACGGCGCTGTCTGAAGGAAATCTGAAAGATGAGGTTGTGCTGGCCGAGACCAATGACGAGGCAGAAATTTTGACAAACGCATTGGCTAAGACGATTTCCAGTATGGATGGCTATATCAACGATATTAAATCCTCCCTGGGATTTTTGTCAGAAGGAGATTATTCAAAAGAAGTTCCGGACACCTTTACGGGGGATTTTGTGGCGATTCGGGAGGCGTTATCTACCATCACTGTATCTTTGAACGAGACCATGCGCAGAATCAATCGTTCTTCCATGGCGGTAAACGAGAATTCTTCTGAAGTGTCCGGGTATGCGAAACGCCTCTATGACGGTTCTACGGAGCAGGCGGTGGCCCTGGAACGTTTGAGCAGCAGCATACAGAGGATTACGGCTCAGATTGAGCATATTTCCGCCAATGCTGCTCAGGTAAAGAAATGTGCAGGCGGCGCCGAGAAAAAAGTTGACCAGGGACAGAAACATATGAATTTCATGCTGGAGACTATGAAAGACATTTACAATAATATGCAGGATATTGTGACAATCAGTCAGCTGATAGAAGAAATCTCTTCCCAGACCAGCCTGTTGGCATTGAATGCATCCATTGAGGCGGCGCGTGCCGGAGAATCTGGAAGAGGATTTGCTGTTGTGGCTCAGCAGATTGGCGTGCTGGCAGACCAGACGGCAGATGCGTTAAAACAGACAGGAGATATTATTACACTGGCGAATGCTTCCATAGACAAAGGATTAAAGACTGCTGAACTGACGGCAGATTCTTTCCAGGAAATCAATGCAGCTACAGAGGAGTTTACGGAAATTTCCCTCAGTATGGCCCAGGTGGTGGCAGATCAAAAAGAAGCTGTTTCTATGGTGACAAAAGAGGTAAGCAAAGTGCTGGAGATTGCAAATCTCAACCAGCAGCTGGCCAAAGAGACGGATGAGACGGCAGCGCTGTCTTTGAGCCAGGCGGAAGAGCTGGGAGAATTGGTGGCTGCTGTAAAGCTAAAGGAAGGAGAATCGGAATGAGAAAAAGGATTGCTATTTTATCTATTGTGATGTCTGCCTTTCTGATGTCTGGATGCGGAGATAAAATGAAAGACGGTTATTATACGGCGGAGATGTCAGAGTTTTCTCATGGCTGGAAAGAGTACGTGTGTATTCAGGTAAAGGACGATACGATTGTATCAGCGGAATTCAATGCCAAGAATGAGAGCGGCTTTATCAAGGCCTGGGATAATGAATATATGCGGAATATGGGAAGTGAGTCAGAATCGGGGAATTATCCCAATAAATATACGAGAGAATATGTGCAGCAATTGCTGGATGGCCAGAAAGATACCAAGGTAGATATTTTAACGGGAGCTTCCCATTCAGGAGCTAATTTTACGGAACTAATTGCGGCCGCCATAGAACAGGCGAAAAAGGGAGATTCCACTACGGTGATTGTGGGAGGCGAATAGGAGAATTTCATGAAAAAGACGCTTTAAGCGTCTTTTTTATTCTATAAGGAAATACCTTGCCCACTTTGTTCTGGAATAAAAATAGGCTGTCTAAAAAGACAGCCTTAATTTGCGGGGAGTGCCATCCAGATTCTTGGAATCTGGATGGCATGAGTTATGAAAAATTATATTAGCTTGTTAGCTAGTACAGGTATTAGTATAGTCAAAGAATGTGAAAGATATGTGAAGAAAGCAGGAAAACTTTAGAAAAAGTATAAAAATTCCATAAACTTTTCTAAGGAATCTAATGGAAAAGGTTAATAATAGAGGTTTTTTCATATTTTAAAAAAAAATACTTTGAAAATTCCCTGCGATTGTATATAATGTAAATATATATGGAAAAATAGAGTTATTATGTTTAATTATGTTCACATAGAGAAATGAAAGGGGAACCATATCATGTCGACAGAAATTGGAATTGATTTGGGAACAGCAAGTATTCTTGTATATATAAAGGGAAAGGGCGTTGTGTTGAAAGAGCCCTCCGTTGTTGCCTTTGACAGAGATACCAACAAGATAAAAGCAATTGGAGAAGAGGCCCGTTTGATGCTGGGAAGGACGCCGGGAAATATTGTTGCGGTAAGACCTTTGCGTCAAGGGGTTATTTCTGACTACACAGTGACCGAAAAAATGTTAAAGTACTTTAT
>JAAWLS010000098.1 GCA_022798035.1 Lachnospiraceae bacterium
TCCCTTGGCAAAACCTGCAATCACTTTTTCATTGTACTCCCGATTTCTTGATTTATAAAACATATCACACTTTCACGCAAAAAAGGACAGCCAATATTCCGGCTGTCCTTTTCATTCATTTTAAAATTGATATTAATTTTCTGCTTTTCTGAAAATCACAAAAGTTATAAAACTTTCTACCCCTTTGTTATATTTATCTGTATAATAAATAGTAAAATTGGTAGGGGCCCACATCGGTTTACTCCATCCGTAAGAACTTGAATATTTATATCCATATTTTCCAAATGTCACTTTCTCATTATCAGCTTTTCAATAGGATTGTTTTCATACAGAAGTTTCAGAAATACATTTTCCTGCACTTCTTCCATCATCTGGCTTCCCCATTCATTTCCCTGACACAGCGTAATAACCAGAAACAAAATCCACACTATCACGAGGCCTTCCAACAATCCCACCACAAGGCCTCCCATATGGTTCACACTTTCCAGCACAGGCAGTTTTGCAATCAAATCCAAAACATGAACCAGCACACCCATCAGAAGGCTCACGGCAAGAAAAGTCAGAATCCATGCAATTCTCTGGAGAATAACCTCCGCAATCTGTCCAGCCGCCTGCTCTACCACATTTTCCTGAAAGAAATCCTGTACCCCGGCAGGTATCTCAATTCCAAACATTGTAATATTCTCTGATTCCTGCTGTTCTTTCGGCTTTTGTGTTTTGTCTGCTGCATTTTCCCCTAGTTTTTTCTGCACTGCCTCTATGCAATTCTCTTGCACCGCATCGTACAAAGGCGTCTGCTCCTGCAGAAAAACTGCCGTATAGGGAAAAATCCAGGATGTAATCCCGATTACCAGGAAAATTGCAATCAGAGAAAACACCATCCGCACCATACCCCTGAGATATCCATGGAGCGCCATGCCTCCCAGCAGAACAAGTATCACAATCAATAATATATCCATTCTCTTTCGTACTCCTATTTCAGTCTGATTTTCAATGTCTCTCCATCCACCACAAAAATATAATCTCTGATTTTGCTGGTGGATATAATTTTCCAGATACTTTTCTCAAAATTAGCGTGATATTTTTCAATACCTCTCAGCGTGTAAATAGCGCATTCTAAATCGTTCCGTATACAAATTTCATCATTTTCCAGAAAACTGATTTCCTGATATTCCATGCTGAAATCTTTAGACATAACCTCAGAGCCTCTTAAATCGTATACTTTCATATTGTAGGAGGCTTCTGAATTTTCATTGTCAAATACGAATCCCAAATAAGCTTCGTTATAAAAAATACTGCGGATTTCTTTCTCTGCCTCGATTTCCTTTTTTACTTTTGGTTTCTGAGAGCCCTCAAAAATCACTGTCTTTCCGTTTCCAAATGCCGCCATAATATCGTTAGTCAAAAATTCCACTTTGGGGAACATCATGTCTGAGTAGGAATACTGCCCTACAATATTATCTATCTCATTCTGTCCAATATCATCAAAATTGTAAAATGTGATAGTTGTCTTAATATTGCCTCCGTTTACATCCAGCAGAGACAGCACCATCTTTTTCCCGTCATTTGAAAGTGCAATATCCAGCGGATATCCATTGTTTTCTGTATGCACTTCCCCTTCCGCCAGAAAAGTTCCTGATTTGTCATAAAGCTGTATGTACCCATCGCCGTCCTGCTCCATGAGAATGGCTACTGTCCCCTGATTCGCCACCTGCACCCGCTGAATGGGCATTCTGGTCTTAATCTCACCGCAGGGACCGGCATCATTCATAATATAGACTTTATCTCCCCTCTCATCCGCAATCGCCACATAATTCTCACAGATGTCTATAATCGGCGTCTGCATTTCATAAGTCTGATTCCAAATGGTCTTATTATTCTCATCAATGCAAAAAGCGCCGTCCTGGCTGTACTTCAGAATTTTTCCGTTATAGGAAGCAAAATGTGTTCCGGAAGAGTCCTCTCTTTCCGACTTTTTCAGCACTTCGTATTCCGAATAAGTCCTGGTCTGCAGATAGAGATATATCCCGGCGGCTCCAATCAGCAGCACCATGGTCACAGACACCACCCAGACTGCAATTTTCTTTCGGTGTTTGTGAATTTTTTCATTCATTTCCTTTACATCCGACTTTACCACGCGGTATGCTTTATCCTCCAAGTCTACACCTCCAAACGCAAACTTTATCTTAAGTATCTCTGGTATATATCAAAAAATCTAGGGAAGCAGCAGTTTCTGCCCTACATAAATCTTATCTCCATCTTTAATTCCATTCACTTCACAGACTTTTTTCATCATGTCTTTGCTGTGATAGACGTTCAGGCATATGGATGCCAACGTGTCCCCTGACTGAACTGTATAGTAACGGGCTTCTTTCTGGCCTCCGGCAGTCTCCTGCGTACTGCCGCTGTTTCCAGACTCATTTCCTGTCGAAGGCTCCTCCGGTTTCGTTCCTTCCTGGCTGTTCTGAGCATTATTTCCTTCCTGGCCGTTCTGAGAATCGGTTCCCTCCTGACTGTTCTGAGAATCGGTTCCCTCCTGACTGTTTTGAGAATTACTTCCTTCCTGGCTGTTCTGGGAATCCGTTTCTCCTTCCTGGCCGTCTTTGGCGTCTTCTTCTCCCTTTTGGCTGTCCTGCGCAGAGGCTGCATTTTCTGCCGCCTGCTTGTTCTGTTCTGCCCTATTTTCCTCTTCCAGAGGAGTTACCTGGGAAGACACGCTCTCCACCACCAGTTCATCTTCTCTCTCTGCCTTCTTATCTTTGGAATCGTCGTTCTTCATTACGTGGAGCACGTCCTCCACTTCCTGCATTTTCCGGTAATTGTTGATAGTGGTAATTCCTATCACGCAGATAACCACCAGGAAAAAGGAAGCTGCCGTGTAAAGGAAATTGCGGTTCTGCCGTTCCACCTGTCTCCCCTGTCTCTCCAGCATCATATAGCGGTAAGATTCCAGGGCTTCCTCTGCCTGAGTTTTCGGCTCCTCCAAATTGCTCTTGACAAATATTTCTTCCTGCGTATCGCTGCTTTCTTCCGCCAATTCCTGGCGGAGTTCTGCAAACTCCTCTTTTTTCTTTTCTTTTTTCTGTTCTTTTGTCTCCGTTTCTCCCAGCAGAATTGCCCTTTCTGCCCGCTGTTCCTCCTCCCGCCTGCTTATCATATATTCCTGCATGGGAAGATTCTTCTCGTAGTAAATGTAAAATCCTTCTCGCTTCTGCAGATAACCCTGGTCGTAAATAAAGAACACTTCTTCATTCTCCAGCATGTCCAGCAGCATCAGAATCTTGTCCCGGCCTGCAAAATATTTGCGGTGAGCCGCTTCCACTGCAGGGGACAGAGACATCTCCTGCCCAGCTCTTCCCAAAAACCATCCTGCAATTTTCTTCTCCGGAAAATATTTCTTCCTTTCCTGCTCGATATACTCCCAGAAATTGTCGTCCAGGCAGATGTTGTCCCACTGAAAGGCAGAAGCTTTACACTCTAAAGCTCCGCTGACAAAAGTGTAACGGATATCTTTCATTACCTGGCTCTTTCCGAGAAAAATCACTGCGCAGGCCTCTTTTCGCTGAGACAGCGTTCTCAGATAAGTATATACATAATCTTCTATGTAAATTTTATGCCTTCCTCCTGGGCTTCCCACTTGACGGATATTTTTCGGCAGACATATTTTTCCATCTTTTTTCTCTTCCTGTAATTCCTCTTTGCAAACAATTTCTATCATGTTCTCACCTCTTTTTCCCATGGTAGCATATTGTATTTGCATTTTTTGGAAATTTTTGTCACGCCTTTAAAAAATATTTCGACAAAGTTCGGCTAGTTGGAATAAATTGGGAAACTCGTGTTTGCACGAATTTTTCACAATTCTGTTCTTCCCTCCAGCGCCCGGTAAAGGGTCATTTCGTCTATGTATTCCAAATCCCCTCCCACCGGAACGCCGCTGGCAATCCTGGAAACTTTGATTCCGGTGGGTTTAATCAACTTGCTGATATACATTGCCGTTGTCTCGCCTTCCAGGCTGGAATTTGTCGCAATAATCACTTCCTCCACATCCTCCTGCAGGCGCTGCATCAACTCTTTTAACCTGATGTCATTGGGCCCGATTCCCAGCATGGGGGAAATTGCCCCGTGCAGAACATGATAGACTCCTTCATATTTGTTCGTCTTTTCATATGCCGCTAAATCTCTGGTGTCCTCCACTACCATAATGGTTTTGTGGTCCCGGTTTGCATTTCTGCAGATGGGGCATAGGTCATTGTCTGTGAGGGTATAGCACTGCCGGCAGTATCTTACGTTTTCCCTGGCTTCTATGACAGCGGAAGAAAATTTCCGAACTTCTTCTATGGGCATGTTCAAAATATGAAAAGCAAGCCGCTGCGCCGACTTGCTTCCAATCCCCGGCAAAGAGGACAACTCTTCTATTAATTTGCTTATCTGGCTGCTATAGTAATCCATTCATATCTCCTTGGCTTCCTAATCCTGCTGTATTTCCATTTCTAAAACATCCGTTTCTTTAGAAAGGAAATCCGCCGCCTATTCCGCCAAGCCCTCCCGTAATCTTGGACATAGTCTGCTGGGAAGCCTCCTCAATCTGGCGGAGAGCCTCGTTGGTTGCCGCCATAATCAAATCCTCCAGCATTTCAATGTCATCCGGGTCTACAACTTCCTCTGCCAGTTTGACTTTTGTCACTTCTTTTTTGCCGGAAATAGTCACTTCCACCGCTCCGCCTCCGGCAGCGGCAGTTACCTCTTTCTCCTCCAGCTCTTTTGTGGCCTCTTCCATCTGCTTCTGCATTTTCTGTGCCTGTTTCATAAGATTATTCATGTTGCCGGGCATTCCTCCCGGAAATCCTCCGCGTTTTGCCATGTTTTCCTCCTTCTTCGCTGTCTGACAGCCTCCCCGGTTTCCCGGTTACTCTTCCATGTCGTCTTCCACTGTTATTTCCATATTTATCAATTTCCCAATATCCGGATAAGACTCTTCCAAAGAACCTTCTTTTCCTTTGCTCTGAATCTTTATCTCGATTTCTTTTCCTGTCTTTTCTCCGATGGCGTCCTTTAATTCCTGAATATGAGCCTCCGAATTGACAAAGGCTTCCGCCACCTCATCCTCTAGCACAATCAAGAGCTGGCTCTCTCCTGACAAACTCAGCCGGGCTGATTTCAAATAATTTTTGAGCCCTCCGGACAGTTCTTCTATAATGGAGCGCCAGTTCTTTACCACCTGTTTGATATCCTCTGGTACCGCCTGCGGCAGTTTTTTCTCTGCCGGCTCCTGTCTGGTTTTTGTTCCGCCCGGCCCGGCCTCTTGTCCATACCCCGGCAAAGCATTTCCACCTGCAGCACCGCCGGAAAAATCTGCCGGAACTGCTGTGAAAATTCCCTCCTCCATCCGCTGTTCCAACTGGGAAATCCGCTGAATTAACGAATCGTAATCCCGCTCCATCTCCGGCCTGCACAGCTTAATCAAGGCAATTTCTATCATCACGCGCTTCTGCAGTGCATACCTTATCTGATTGGACAACTCAGAAAAAATGCGGATGTAACGCATGAGCCGTTCTGGTTCCACCATCTGGGCCTCTTCTTTCAGAAGCTGCAGATTCTCACTGGAAATATCCAGCGCTTCTTCCATATTATCAGAACTCTGCAGCAAAAGCAAATTTCTAAGATACCAGGTGAAGTCCAGCACAAACTGTCCCGGCTCCCGCCCCTGAACAACCAATTCCTCCAACAGAGCAATGGCTCCTGTCACATTTTTTTTCACAATGATACGGAGCATTTTAGAAAACACCTCTGTGTCCACAGCTCCCAGCACTTCCAGTACATGGTCGTAAGTCAGCGCTTCTCCCAGATAAAAGGCAATACACTGGTCCAAAAGGCTCAGGGCATCACGCATGGAGCCGTCCGCTGCCTTGGCAATATAGCGGACTGCCTTCTCTTCCACTTCCACCTGCTCTTTTTCCATCAGCTCCGTCAAACGCTCTGCGATGGTGCCGATGGTAATTCTTCTGAAATCGTACCTTTGGCACCTAGAAAGAATGGTGACGGGTATCTTGTGGGCCTCTGTGGTGGCCAAAATAAAAATCACGTAAGACGGCGGCTCTTCCAATGTTTTCAGCAGGGCATTGAAAGCTCCTATAGAAAGCATATGAACCTCGTCGATAATATAGACTTTGTACCTTCCCTCCGTAGGGGAATATGCCACTTCTTCCCGGATTTCCCGGATATTGTCCACACCGTTATTGGAAGCGGCGTCAATCTCTATGACATTCATGGAAACGCCTGCTCCAATGGCCTGACAGGAGGGACACTCTCCGCAGGGACTTCCCGCTATAGGATGTTCACAGTTGACTGCCTTCGCAAAAATTTTGGCTATGGTGGTCTTACCTGTCCCTCTGGTTCCGCAGAACAGATAGGCGTGGCCCACCCGGTCCGCCTGTATTTGATTTTTTAATGTGGTTACAATGTGTTCCTGCCCCTTGACGTCTTCAAACTCCTGGGGCCTGAATTTACGATATAACGCCGTGTAGGACATATCTAATCTCCGAAACTGATGCCGATTAATTTCGCTTCCCGAATCATTTTAGATTCCGGCTCTACCATTTTCAATTTTCCGGCCACATCTCCCAATGGAACTTTCTTGGTGTTTCCATTAACCATCGCCACCATATATCCGTAATCTTCTTTCAAAATCAATTCTGCCGCCGCTGCTCCTAATCTGGTACACAGGACACGGTCATAAGGGCAGGGGCTTCCGCCTCTTTGGGTATGACCTGGAACGGTGACGCGCACCTCACTTCCTATTTTCTCTTCAATGCGGGCTGCCACCTCATAGGAAACAGAGGGATATTTATTGTTCTTTCTCTTTTCCTTCAGTTCCTTCTTGGAAAGGGCCGCATCTTCTTTGGAAATGGCTCCCTCGGCAACTGCAAGTATGGTAAATCCTTTGCCTGCTTTATTTCTGCCTGCAATGGCTTCCACCACTTTATTGATATCGTAAGGAATTTCTGGAAGCAGAATGATATCGGCTCCTCCTGCAATTCCGGCATACAAAGTCAGCCATCCCACCTTGTGCCCCATCACTTCCACAATAAACACCCGGTTGTGGGAAGCTGCCGTAGTGTGGATGCAGTCAATTGCCTCTGTTGCGATATTGATTGCACTCTGGAATCCAAAGGTCACATCCGTACCGTAAATGTCGTTGTCGATTGTTTTGGGCAGGTGAATCACATTCAGTCCTTCTTCCCTGAGAAGGTTGGCCGTTTTCTGGGTTCCGTTTCCTCCCAGAATCACCAGACAGTCCAGACGCAGTTTATGATAAGTCTGTTTCATGGCCTCCACTTTATCCAGTCCATTTTCATCCGGCACCCGCATCATCTTAAAAGGCTGTCTGGAAGTTCCCAGTATCGTTCCGCCCTTTGTAAGGATTCCGGAAAAATCCGAACCGGTCAGCAGACGGTAATTTCCATAAATCAATCCCTTATATCCTTCATAAAAACCATATACTTCCAAATCTTTTACATTTTTGCTCAATCCCTTTACCACTCCGCGCATTGCGGCATTCAAAGCCTGGCAGTCTCCGCCGCTTGTCAACATTCCAATTCTTTTCATTGACTTCACATCCTTTACAAAAATATATATAATATTTGTTTTATAACCAGTAACATTATATCTCATAATGATACCCATCACAAGATTTTTGTTATGCCTGGTCTTTTATTTTTCTGAATGCGGCTTTCCACAACCGTTTTCATGCCAGGCTCAGGCGGCCGCAAAAGCCCTGCCCGGAAAATCTGCAGTACTTGTAAAAATCAGTATTTCCGGCTCAGGCGGGCCGCAAAAGCCCTGCCCGAAAAATAAAAGGCACAGTCTCTGAGATTTTCATTTGCATTTTCAAAAATATTTGGTATAATATCTCTACGCAAGCCTAGTATTTTTGGAGGAGTACCCAAGTGGCTGAAGGGTCTGGCTTCGAACACCAGTAGGCCGGTAGTCCCGGCGCGGGGGTTCAAATCCCCCCTCCTCCGTTC
>JAAWLS010000099.1 GCA_022798035.1 Lachnospiraceae bacterium
ATCCCTTTGATTTTGTGATTGGCTCTTCTCATCTGGTTCACGGTATGGACCCCTATTATCCAGACTATTATCTGGGTAAAACAGAAGATGAAGCCTATCGGGAATACTTCGAATCAATTTTGGAAAATCTTGCCGTTTTCGATTGTTTTGACGTATACGGCCACATTGACTATGTCGTACGGTACGGCCCCAACAAGAACCGCTATTACACTTATGACAAATTTTCTGACGTATTGGACGAGATTTTACATACACTGATTCTCAAAGGCAAAGGCATTGAGATTAACACCGGAGGCTATCGGGCCGGCCTTGGCCACCCCAATCCAGCAGAGTGTGTCCTGCGGCGGTATCGGGAATTGGGCGGTGAAATTATCACTATCGGCTCAGACGCTCACGCGCCTGAACAGACTGCATACGGA
Organism: Lachnospiraceae bacterium; assembly: GCA_022798035.1. Taxonomy (GTDB): domain Bacteria; phylum Bacillota; class Clostridia; order Lachnospirales; family Lachnospiraceae; genus Petralouisia. Next base: position 420 of record JAAWLS010000099.1, read on the forward strand.
TTCCAAAAGGTGCCTGAACTTTTAAAAGAAGCAGGTTTTGAATACTACACGGTATTCAAAGAACGGAAACCTTTATTCTATAAATTATAGAATATAAACTCCAGAACATTTTCTGCAAATAGAAACTGCTGCAAAACGTATCGAAACAACATTTCATATATAGAGACTGCTGCAAACTGTATCGAAACGACGTCTCATATAAAGGATTGTGTTTCATACAATTTGCAGCAGTTTTTCATATACTCTTATCTGCCAGGCAAAATGTTCCTGCAAATATAACTATTTTTGTTTGGGAAATAAAATTTTACTGTTCCTGCAGAGCCAATTCTCCCTGCTTGCTTCCGTCTTTCAGGCTATAGGCTTCTATTCTTCCGTCTCTGCATAAAAGGTAAAAACAATCTCCGATATACGTTCCTCTTACCTGCTCAAGGCTCATGTCATTTTCTACGCAGTCAATATTCAAAATCTCCCGGAATTTCCCATTTTCAAAAGAAAACAGAAGATAGCTGCACTGGTACTCCTCCCCATAGCCCTCCGCATAAAATCCAAAGAGGTTCTTATTGGTATCAATCAATACCGCTTTGTAATTGTAGAGCGCTTCTGCATAATCATAGTCAGATAAATTTAATTTGTACTGCTCTTTTACGTCAGAAGGATTGGAAATATCAAACATAGACAGCTTAATTCCCTCTGTACGCCCTGTATCTTCGTCTGCCTCCATTCCAATTCCCAGAAGGAGATTCTCTGCGTAAAAATGCAGGTATTCTGAAAATCCGCTGATTTTTAATTCTCCCAGAATCTTAGGCTTCCTGGGATTCGATAAGTCCACGGAAAACAACGGGTCTGTCTGGCGAAACGTCACAAAATACCCGGTATCTCCCATAAATCTCGCAGAATATATCAACTCATCTTCCGCAATATGTCCAATCTCTCCCACTACTTTCAATTTCTCGTCCAGTACATATAAGCTGTTGGAAGTCATGGAATCCATACTGTCATACCCTATCACATCGCCGGTAACATCATCGGTAATTTCCTCCCTGTTCTGGGATTCCACTGTAGTCACCATTCTCAGATAACCGCGGTGCTCGTTCATTGCCATATCGTCCCGCAGAATTCCCTGTACCGTTCCTTCCGCCTCCCGTTTCATTTTTCCATCCTGATAGGAAAAACGAATGATTCTGGTACTGTCTGTCTGCCGTCCTTTGGCTCCATAATTTATATGTCTGCTGTCTGTCACATAAATATTGCTCTGGCTCACATAAAATTTATCGGCAGAAGTCACTATGGCCGCCGTGTCTGTAAATTCATCCGGCTGTTCCATATGAATGGATGTCATCACCAGATATGAAGCCGTGTCTGTTTCTTCCGGGAGATAAATTTTGTCCGGTGAAAGTATCTTTCCATCAACTTCCGGCAGATAAGCCCTGTATTCCTTCTCCAGTCGGGGCTTATATGCATCACAGCTGGTAAAGAAGTAGAGATATCCGTCTGAAATCCGGGAATCCCTGTAACTTCCTTTGATGGTAAAAGTGTGATACTCTGTGGGCTTGGTTCGGTCTTTGATATCATATATGTGAACCCTGCTGTAAGCAGTCTCTCTGTAAACAGGCTCTTCCCCAAGGGAAAAAATATTTTCTATAAAATCTTTGATTGTCTCCAGCAGATTATCTTCCCCGCTTTCCTCCTCTTCTGCTGTTTCCTTGGCATATCCGGTTTCTATCACTGCCAGCATATCTTTCCACACATAAATATTACTGATTTCATTCTCAAACTGGCCTATGGTTGAGGCCTCCTTCAATCCATCCTTCGTATCTGCTATCTGGACTGCATACTTCTGATTTCGCTTTAAATGGACTGCCTGATACAGATACCTCCCATCGTTTTTGATAATATCTGCTTCCTCCACCTCTCCTTCCTGCTGGTTAGTTCTGCCGTAATCTGCCGCCTGTTCTTCTGACTGTTTTCCAGACTGCACACTACTGTCTGCCGCGGCATTTTCACCGGATGTCTCCTCTTTGGATTCTTCCATATATGCCACATCAAAATCTCCTCTTTTCGCCAAACCACCCTCGCTTATCTCTATATCTCTCTGCTCTTTCCACACATCAGAAAAAGCCTGGTAGAGTTCCTCATATGTGGTTCCCCCGTCCTTTTTTTCCTCTGCTGATTCCATGCCATACTCTAAATTCTTCTGTTCCGTTTCCTCCTGAACTGTCTTTCCTGCCTGCTTTAGCAGGTCTCCCTGCTCCCAGTCCACAGAACGCCCTGCTGCAAACAATACAATTGTCAGACATGCCGCCGCTGCTGCTGTTCCATACCACCATCTGCGGTAACTCGGTTTCTTTTTTCCTTTCTCTCTTCTCTCTTCTTTCATTCTTTCTCCCTCCGGGATTTCCCCTATGCCGCTGTCCGAACCTTCTGCCTCCTCTGTTCTTTCCTGCTCCTCTGTCCACTTTTCTGCTTCAATTCGTTTCTCTTCCTGCTCCTCTGCCCTGTTTTCCGCTTCCATGTGCTGCCTCAGCCATGCCTCCATCTGTTCCGGTTTAAGACGCTCAGGAACAGGCTCTGACTCTGCAGCCTGCCGCAGATACCGCCTCAGCGTTTCTTCTGTCCAGAATCCACCATTTTCATGTTTTTCCATCATCACACCTCCAATCTCTCTTTCATTTTCTGAAGTGCCCTCCGGTATTTGGAGCGGATGGTACTGTGATTCTTGTTTAAAATACCTGCAATCTCCTGACTGGTATATCCACCGAATACAGACAACGCCACAATCATCCGTTCCTCTTCTTTTAATTCCCAAAATACCTGCTTCACCGCCGACGCCATAGCAAAATCCATTTCCTCAGACAGCTCTCTCTCCTGGCTGGGAGATAATTCCTGAATATCTTCCTCTCTGCGAAACCAGACTTTCCTTCTTTTTCTGCACCGATTCACAAGAATCTGCATCATCCAGGCCGAGAATTTCTCTTTATCCCTGAGCTGATAAAATTTTTCATAGGCAGACAAAACAGCGTCCTGTACTGCATCTTCTGCCTCCTGTTGATTCTGCATATAAAACCAGGCAGTCCGGTACAACTGCGGATAAATTTTTTCATAACACTGCATAAACTCTTCCATATGGCCTCCCTTCTCAAACAGCAGAATGCGCAACATGACTGGATTGTTACTTATTAAGAGTTCTTTTTCCTCCAAAATGTTGCAGCTTAATTAAAAATATTCTCACACTTTAACCTAGCAAATCATTTTCACAGAGGAAAAAGGGCTGTCGCAAAATGGTAGATTCCTACAAGATACTGTTCAGACATTGCTGCTGTTATAACCCTATCTTGTAGAATCGTCGTATTTGCGACAGCCTCTTTCTATTTCTCATCATCCTTGCTTCAAATGCTGCAAACGTATCAGACAAAAACCTCAGCATCTTCCGTCTGCAGGTGAGAAAATATTAAATTTACAAAATCTCCCTGACTTCTTCTTTAAATTTATTCATATCAAATTTGCGGATATTTTCCACCAAATCTTTGGATACTTCCTGAATCTGTTCCGTAGACACCTTACATTTTTCCACAATTTCCTGAAACTCTTCCATGGATTCCAACGTCTCCCGGGCACTGGAAGTATTCGCCTCTGCCGTCTGGGTCAGCTCGGCCACCCCGTCATCAATCACTCCTTTGGAGTCCTTTAATCCTGTAACTTCTGATGCGATGCCTCCGATTGCGCCTCCAACCTGTTCAATCTCACGATTGAGAGAAGAGAAAATTCCTTCTGTCTCCCGAATCTTTTCTGTCTGTTTCGTAAAAGCTTCCGTCACTTTCTGGGTAATATCCACACTTACGTTGGAATTCTCAATCAGTTCATTTACAATATTATTAATCTGCTCCGAGGATTCTCTGGACTGGTCTGCAAGTGTACGGATTTCCTCTGCCACCACTGCAAAACCTTTTCCCTGCTCTCCTGCTCTTGCAGCCTCAATGCTTGCATTCAGCGCCAACAGATTTGTCTGGCTGGATATGCCTGCAATAATTTCCGTCACGGTGCGAATCTGCATCGCGGACTGATTTGTCACATCTGTCTGTGCCCTGACATCTGAGATGGCCTGACTGCTGGTCCGATTGATGGAAACGAGTTCTCCCATAATCTCTTCCGCTGTCCTGCTGCAGCCCTCCATGGTGTCTGCACTTTTTGTCAGCATCTCCACGTTTCCTGCAATGGCATCAATGGCATGGCTCATGTCCATAATCTGCGTCTCAATCTCTCTGGTACGGTCTGCCTGAGAAACCGTGTTGCTGCTGATGGAATCCACTTCTTTTCCCACAATCTCCATAGCCCCTGTCATATTCTGAAAAGAGAGCTTGAACTCCTCTGACACCTCTGTCAAAGCAGAGGAAGCATCTTTGACACTGGAAATTACCTGGGCAAAGGAAACCACCAGAGCGTTCATCGAACGGACCATCTCTCCCAGCTCATCTTCCCGCTCGGCCAGCTTATTGTCATCCATAGTCAGTGTTCCGTCTGCAATCTTCCCCAAATTATTGATAATACTGTGGACTTTATCAAAAAACTGCTTTATCACAATTATTACCCCTGCAAGAATCACAAGGTCAATCACCACCAAACTAGTCATTCCCTGAAATACAGACATTTGTCCGGCAGAGACAAACTGCAAAATCGTCACTGACAAACTTCCGATAATCACAATAAATACCGCTATCACACATGTGAGAACGAGCCATAATTTCCTGCTTCTCCTTGCTCTCTCCACTGTCAATTCCTCCTCATCCATTTCATCACAACTTTTTCGAGTGTTTCCTGCTGTCTGCTATTATACTCCACATCCATCTATATTTCCACTCTATTTTTCCGTTCTGTTATGAAACGGATGCTCCCAGCCCTGGGGTTTTTCCCGTATAGAGCTGATAGTATTTTCCCTGCTGGGCAATCAAGTCCTCATGGGTTCCCCGCTCAATAATTCTTCCCTGCTCCAGTACCATAATACAGTCGCTGTTGCGGACCGTGGAGAGACGGTGAGCGATGACAAAGGTAGTCCTTCCTTTCATCAAACGGTCCATACCGCTCTGTACCAGACGTTCCGTTCTGGTGTCAATAGAACTTGTAGCCTCATCCAAAATCAGTACCGGCGGGTCTGCCACCGCAGCTCTCGCAATAGCCAGAAGCTGCCGCTGTCCCTGACTTAAATTTGTGCCGTCGCCGGTCAGCATTGTCTGATAGCCCTGGGGCAGACGGCGGATAAACTGGTCTGCGTTGGCTAATTTTGCCGCTGCAATGACCTCTTCGTCTGTGGCATCCAATTTTCCATACCGTATATTTTCCATTACCGTGTTGGTAAATAAATGGGTGTCCTGCAGCACAATGCCCAGAGAACGGCGCAGGTCTGCCTTTTTTATTTTATTTACATTGATTCCGTCGTAGCGGATTTTTCCATCCTGAATATCATAAAAACGGTTAATCAAGTTGGTAATTGTCGTTTTTCCCGCTCCGGTGGAGCCCACAAACGCAATCTTCTGACCTGCATTTGCAAACATTTTCACATTGTGCAGCACAATCTTTTCCGGATGATATCCAAAATCCACATCATCAAACACCACATCTCCGGTCAGCTCAATATAATCTGTGGTCCCTTCCGCCTGGTGGAAATGCTTCCAGGCCCACAGCCCGGTTCTCTCTTTAGATTCCACAAGAGCATTTTCCTCTTTTCTGGCATTAACCAGGGTAACATATCCTTCATCTGTCTCCGGTTTTTCATCCAGAAGTGCAAAAATACGCTCCGCACCTGCCATAGCCATCACCACGCTGTTGAGCTGCTGGCTCACCTGGTTGATAGGCATATTAAAACTCCGGTTAAAGGTGAGGAAACTGGCAAGCCCGCCCAGGGTAAATCCGCCTATCTTGTTCAAAGCCAGAATTCCGCCTACTATGGCACAGATTACATAACTCAGATTGCCCAGCTGTCCATTCACCGGCCCTAACATATTGGCAAATTTGTTGGCGTTGTTGGCGCTCACAAATAACTCTTCATTCAGCTCCCGAAAACGCTCTTTGCTCTCCTCCTCATGACAGAACACTTTCACCACTTTCTGCCCTTCCATCATCTCTTCAATATAACCGTTGACCTTTCCGATGTCTTTCTGCTGAGCAATGAAATACTTCCCGCTTTTTCCGGCAAACGTCTTGGTGGCAAACAACATGATACCCACCATGATAAGCGTCACCACCGTCAAAGGCACATTCAAAATCAGCATGCTGACTAAAATACTCACAATGGTAATCACACTGGACAAAAGCTGCGGCATACTCTGGCTAATCATCTGACGCAGCGTATCAATGTCGTTGGTATAAATGGACATGATATCTCCATGAGAGTGGGTGTCAAAATACTGAATTGGCAGGCTTTCCATATGGGTAAACATATCGTCCCGCAGATTCCGCAGCGTTCCCTGGGTAACTTTCACCATGACCCGGTTGTAAATCCAGGTGGAGCAAACCCCGATTCCATAAAACATTCCCACACGGAGAATTGCCGCTGCAAGAGGGGCAAAATCCGGCTCCTCCATTCCAATCATAGGCAGAATATGCGCGTCTATCAATGTCTGCATAAACAGCGTTCCCTGTACATTAGCCAGGACTCCCACAAAAATTCCGATAATAACCACCAAAATATGGAATTTATAATTTGCCAAAATATATTTCATCAGTCTGGAAAATAATTTCCCTGGATTTTTAATTTGGGGTTTCGGGCCTCCTGGCCCTTTTCCCATGGGGCCTTTGGGCTTGGGGCCGCCGTGTTCTTTTTTAAATTCTTTTTCTTCTCTTCTTGCCTCTGTCATGCCCTTTCACCTCCAGCCTCATCAAAATCTCCGCCTCCGCCCATCTGGGATTCATAGACGTCACGATAAATTTCATTGTCCTGCAGCAATTCCTGATGAGTGCCAAATCCTGCCACTTTTCCATTGTCCATCACGACAATCCTGTCTGCATTCTGAACACTGGAAATACGCTGTGCAATAATCAATTTCGTGGTATCTGGAATCTCCGTTACAAATGCTTTTCTTATCCTGCTGTCTGTGGCAGTGTCCACAGCGCTGGTGGAATCGTCCAGAATCAGTATTTTCGGCTTTTTCAGCAAAGCCCTTGCAATACAGAGACGTTGTTTCTGTCCGCCGGACACATTGCTGCCGCCCTGCTCAATATAAGTGTCATATCCATCTGGAAACTGCTCAATAAATTCATCGGCACAGGCCATTTTACACACGCGGACGCACTCCTCTTTTGTGGCATTTTTGTCACCCCACCTGAGATTCTCCAAGATAGTTCCGGAAAACAGCACATTTTTCTGAAGTACCACCGCCACCTGGTTTCGCAGCTCTTCCATATCGTATTCTTTTACATTGATGCCGCCCACTGACACACTGCCGGCCGTCACATCATACAGACGGCTGATGAGGTTTACAAGGCTGGACTTTGCGCTTCCTGTCCCGCCGATAATGCCGATGGTCTCCCCGGCACGGATTTCCAGATTGATGTCTTTTAAGGTGGGCTCACTGT
>JAAWLS010000100.1 GCA_022798035.1 Lachnospiraceae bacterium
TTAAGAGAGTTTGCGGCAAAAGATAAGCGCATCCGCATATTGCGCCATAAAAGGAACATGAGGCTGGCGGCATCTTTAAATCATTGTTTAAAAGTGTCCCGTGGAAAATATATTGCCCGTATGGACGCAGATGATGAAAGCCTTCCGGAGAGACTGGAAAAGCAGGTGGAGTTTTTAGAAACGCATCCGGAATACGATGCGGCAGGCTGTAGTCGGATTGTGTTCGACGAAAATGGCGAGAAAGGTATCAGAATAAGTGAAGCATATCCGGACAGAAAAGGAATGGTACGAGATACGCCTTACGCCCATCCGACTATTGTAATGAAAAAAAGCGTCTATGACGCTTTGGGAGGTTATCGTTCCAGCCGGGCGACCATGAGGGCGGAAGACTTGGATTTGTGGTTTCGTTTTTATGAGAAAGGATTCCGGGGCTGTAATATGCAGCAGGCCTTGTACAGATACCGGGAGGGGAAAGATGATTTTAAAAAGCGGAGCCTGAAGGCAGGTATTCAGACGGCAAAAGTTTTTTTAGATGGTTATCGAAGAATCGGAGTGCCCTGGTATCAGCGGATTTGCGCAGCAAAACCTGTCATTTCTGCATTAATTCCCAATCGAATCATGATGAAATATCATTCAGATAAATTAAAGTAAAATTGTGAGGAAAAATGAAGATTGTAATAACTGTGAATACATATTATCCATTGAAGGATGGCGTCCAGCTGGTAACACAATATCACGCTGAAAATCTGGCCCGGAAAGGACATGAGGTTACAGTAATAACGCCGAATTATGGAAACAGAGAGCAGGAATTTTACAAAGGTGTATACATTATCAGGACCGACATTGTAACGAAGCATGCCATGTATTATGGGGATAAAAGAGCTTATCAAAATCTAGTATTGCAGGAGACCAAAAAGGCGGACGCAATGGTTAATGTCTGTACCCAGAATCCCATGACGGACTGGCTGTTTCCGATACTGGACAAAATTGTCTGTAAAAAAATTTTGTATATGCATGGCATGCATGAACAGAGATGGAATGCGGACATGTTGAAAAGCGCGGCGGATGTGGGACATAAGATTTGGAACAATGGACGCTGGGGCTGGTATTATAAGACGTCCGGAAAATATTTCAGAAAATATAACCATATCGTACAGTTACATCGGTTTGACGCAGCGTTTCTTTATTTTAGAAAACACTATGGCATGAATTGCCGGGTTATAGAAAATGCGGCGGAAGATATTTTTTTTGAGAGAGCAAAAACGGAAAAAAGAGAAAAGCACTATGCCGTCTGTGTGGCAAATTATATAGAAAGAAAAAATCAGGAATTTGTACTGCGTTCTTTTTACCAGGCCAAACTTCCGGAATCATGGAGGATGATTTTTATCGGCAGTGAAAAAAATCATTATTATGAGAGATTAGCAGGGCTGAATCAGAAGCTGGCGGACCGGCATGGGAAACGTGATGTGGAGTTTTTGTGGGGAGTTGACAGGGCAGACACGATTGAATACATGAAAAGAGCAGACCTTTCTCTGATGGGAAGCAAGTGGGAAGCATTTCCCATTTCCATTGTGGAATCTATGGCGGCCGCAGTTCCCTTTATCACAACAGATGTGGGATGCGTCAGGTATCTGCCCGGAGGCGTTGTGGTGTCTGAAGCGTCGGAGATGGCATACTGGCTGGAGCTTCTTGCAAAAAATAGTGAGAGCCGGTGTATGCTGGGACAAGCTGGTTTTGAATATGCAAAGAGTAATTTGTCGATTCAGTCCAAAGTAAATCAATTGGAGCATCTTCTAAAGAGTGAGGAATAGGCCGCAGGTTTGCAGCTTTTGAATCTGCGGCACAGCAGACTGCTATGGGAGGCAGGTATGAAAAGCATTTTATTTATCTGTCCTTATTTCGGGACATTGCCCAAACAACATATGGAGTTGTGGCTGCAGTCATGCAGCAGGAATCCGGACATTGACTGGCTGGTTCTGACGGATGACAGGACGGTCTATGATTATCCGGAAAATGTCAGAGTGAAGTATATCAGTTTCCAGAAAGTGAGAGAAAAATTTCAGGAGAAATTTGAATTTTCGATTTCTCTGGAGACGCCCTACAAACTGTGCGATTTTAAACCGACCTACGGTTATGTGTTTTCTGAGTATCTGGATTCCTATGATTTTTGGGGACACTGTGATATGTCTGACTGTATTTTTGGGAATCTTCGAAAATTTCTGGATGAAAAGCTTCTGAATGAAAATGACAAAATTGGATTCCTGGGACATATGAGCCTCTATCGAAACCGGGAGGATGTAAATCAAAGATTCCTGCTGCCGATGAAATCGGGAGTTTCCCTGAAACAGATTCTTGGAGTAAGAGAGAACCGGGCGTTTGATGAGCTGACACCTTACAGTATCAACACCATATACGAGGAGTATCAATTTCCATCTGCCCGCATAGATGAAATGTATGTGGATGTGTCACCTATGCGGTATGCTTTTCAGGCGTCTGTCTACGATAAATTTTATTCCCAGTCTTATCAAAAGAAAGCGCCTATGATTTTCATGTGGCGGAATGGAAAATTGTTTGAATATAGGATTGCAAATGGGAAAGCCCAAAAAAGGGAAATCGGCTACGTTCATTTTCAAAAGAGAGAAATGAAGAAAACCTTTGCAGGAGTTACAGAAAGCTATTACATCGTTCCAAATCAGTTTATCAGTAGGAGAAAAACACCTGATATCAGAGAAATTGAATATTTTTCCAGAGACAGGTTATATCCTGTATTTTTTAAACTGAAATGGGAAGCAGTAAAATACCATGTTAAAAAAGTGAAAAATAAAGTGAGAAAAGGTGAAAACAGAATTGAAAAAAATATGTGAGAGGGAACAGTGTACCGGATGTATGGCCTGTTATAACAGCTGTCCGCAGAAAGCCATCGCACTGCAGGAGCAGGATGGATTTTTTTATCCGAACATCATAGAAGAAACATGTATTTCCTGTGGAATTTGTGCCAAGGTATGCCCGGTACTCCATCCCGTTTCGAAGAAGAGGCCTATAGATGACACGGCATATGCAGTGTTTCATAAGGAGAAGGAAATCCGGGACACCAGTTCTTCTGGAGGCGTGTTTTACAGCCTGGCAAAAAGCATAATTGAAAAAGGCGGAACAGTGTACGGTGCGGCCTGGACAGAAAAGGTATCGGTGAAACATATCCGCATTGATAGAAAGGAAGAAATTTCTCTTCTACAGGGGAGCAAGTATGTGCAGAGCGATGTGGGAGAGATATACAAATTCGTCAAAGCAGATTTGGAACAGGGAGTAAAGGTGCTGTTTTCCGGAGTCCCCTGTCAGGCTGCAGGGCTGCGCAGATATTTGGCAAAGGAATATGACAATCTTTACATATGCGAGGTGTTATGCCATGGAAGTGCTTCTCTGGTGGCTTTTCGAGAGCACATCAAATATATTGGCAGAAAGTATGATTCAGAGGTAATTAATGTAAACTTCCGGGCCAAGACAGAGGAGAAATGCCAGAATATTACCTTTGGATTCCAGAATGGAACAGAACATACATTCAGGAATCCATTAGAGGACTGGTTCTATAATGGATTCCAGAATGGAACGTTACTGCGGGACTCCTGCTATCAGTGCCGGTACACCGGCACTGATAGCAGGAGTGCAGATATTACATTGGCAGATTTCTGGGGACTGCAGAAAAACAGCATGAAATTTCCGGACGGGCTCACCTATCCTTCTCTGGTGTTTGTAAACAGCAGCAAAGGGCGGTCTTTGTTCCAGGAAAACAGAGGAGACTGGGAGGTGGTAAAGCGTCCTATGGAGGAGGCAGTGTGGGGAAATTTGTCTCTGCGGCGTTCGGTTCCCAAAAATAAATGGAAAAAGAAATTTCTTGAAAATTATCAAAAATATGGATATGAGAGAGCAGGAGAGCTGTGTTTGATTTCTCATCCCAATTGGAAAGAGAGATTGAAAGGAATTCTGGGAGAGAGATTGACCGGATTTTTAATTAAGGTGTTGAGACGATGAAAAATAGAGTGACAGCGGGGATTATAACGTATCATGAGCCATACAGTTATGGGGCGAATCTGCAGTGTCTCGGCCTGCAGATGTTTCTGGAGGAATTGGGCTTTCAGCCAGAAATCATAGACTACTCTACAACGGCATATCTGGAGCTGCGCAGGAGAAACAGAGTGAAATCCTTGTTATACAGGGTTATGCGTTTTTTGAGAAATCCCAAAGGATTTTTGCGGGCAAAGAAAAATGCCCAGGAAGTTTCAAGGGAATCTCAGGACTTTCAGGGGCAGCTTGATATCAGAAACCGCAAATTCCGGGAATTTCAGCAGAGATACTATCATCTTTCTTCCCGCAGATATGAGCAGTATTCGGAGCTGAGAGAGAACTGTCCTGTCTACGATGCCTACATCTGTGGCAGCGACCAGATTTGGAATCCAGCATTTTGCGATATGGATGACAATTATTTTCTGGCTTTTGCACCAATGGGAAAACGGATTGCCTATGCTCCCAGTTTCGGGGTACGAAACATTTCCAAATGTTTTCAAAAGGAGTACAGAAAACGATTATGTGACATTGACTGTCTGTCCACCCGGGAGAAAGAGGGAGTTCAAATTATAAAAGAACTCACAGGCAGAGAGAGCAAAATTGTGATTGACCCAACTCTGCTGATTGACAGAGAACAGTGGATGAAAATTGCAGACGACTCTGATGCCATTCTGCCTGAAACATATATTCTTACCTATTTTATAGGGATGGATGAGTATATTGAACAGTTTCAGGAAGAGGTCAGAAGAGCATTTCCAAAGGACGAGATTGTCAATCTGGTGTTTGACAAATCTTCCTATGGCCCCTGTGATTTTCTGAAACTGCTCAGCCAGGCAAAATTTGTGTTTACCAATTCTTTTCATGGACTGGCATTTTGCATCAATTTGAACGTGCCTTTTGCAGTGGGAAAAACATTAAAAGATTACGGAAGCACGAATTCTTTTGTCCGCATGGAAGATTTATTGGAAAATCTGGGATTGGAACATCGAATCTACAATGGAAGGGAGACACTTGGGGATTCCTGGCTGAAGTTAGATTTTACAGAGGTAAATAAAAAAAGGAAACAGTTCGTCCAAGAATCCAGGGATTATTTGAGAAACGCTCTGGAGCAGGTGACGTCATGAGGGATATATGGGAAACAGACGAGACAGTGCATCGCGTGAGCTGATAGTAAATACAATTATTTTCGGATTCGGAACATTCGCCTCTAAGGTGATTATGTTTGTCTTACTTCCAATTTACACCACATATATGACTACATCGGAACTGGGAGCGGGCGAATTGGTAGTGAATGGCATGAATCTTTTGTTCCCGATTGCCACCATCAATATTCTAAGTGCGTTGCTCCGTTATGGAATGGATGAACACAGTGACAAAAAGAAAGTGTTGCAGAATACGGTGATTGTGGTTTTGGCTGGGGCTGTCGTGGTAGGCTTTGGAATTTATGCCGCCAATCTGCAGAGTGCCATGATGGAATGGAAGTTTTATTTGATACTCCTGTTATTTTGTTATGCTGCCGAGCAGATTCTGTCTGTTTTTTCCAAGGCATTAGGAAAGACAAAAATATTTACAGTGGGCAATATTCTCTACACATTTTCTCTGTTTGTCATCAGCGCTGTTTTGCTGATGATATTTCACAGAGGGACAGCAGGCTATCTGGAGGGAATGATTTTTGCAAACATTCTGACGTTTCTGTATTTTGTGAAAGCTCTGCATATCAGGGAATATATCAGATGGGAATGTCCTGATAAAACCCTTCTTGGAGAAATGATTCTGTTTTCTCTTCCGTTGATTGTCAATTCTGTTTCCTGGTGGATTGCAAGTTTTTGTGACCGTTTTGTGCTGGAAATGCATTTAGGGACAGAGGCAGTGGGAATTTACTCTGTTTCCTCTAAAATTCCGGCGATTGTGTCCACGGTTGCCTCTGTGTTTATGCAGGCATGGGTGCTGTCGGCAATCAAGGAGTATCAGCGAAATGGCGGCGGAGATTTTTTCGACGCAGTTTTTCGAAAATTCAGCGCTCTTTTTATTTCCTGGACGGCAGTTATGGTCTGTCTGTGTAAACCGCTTATGCCCTTTTTGGCAGGAGGAGAATTTATAGACAGCTGGCGGTATGTGCCTCTTCTGCTCTGCGGGGCTGCTTTTGGCGGTTTCGGCAACTTTTATTCGGCGCTGTATACTTCCGCCAAGAAGAATACTTCTGTTATGATTACCACCCTCTGCGGAGCCGGAGTGAATGTGGCGCTGAATTTTGCGCTGATTCCCAAAATGGGAATCCAGGGGGCTGTGCTGGCTACTATGATATCTCAATTAGTAGTTATGATTTTTCGAATGATTGATTCACGGCGTTTTTTAGCGTTTCATACAGATTATATAAGACTGGGAATCAGCATTGTGCTTCTGTTTTTGGAAAGTGCTGTGCTGCTCTGTCACGGAAGCATGGTGTTTACGGCAGGACTGTGTCTGGCTGTACTGGCTGTCTATTATTTTGAAATCAAGCAGGTTGTCATGAAAATATTTAGGTGGATACCGCGGCCTTAGAAACGGCATTCTGCGTGTGAACAAGGCAGCGTCAGGAGGAGAAGAAAATCATGGGAACAATTTACAAAGGGAATATAATAACGATATTTTTGCTGATTGGGCTGGCCGTATATTGTATCTTTTTTCCATGCAAAGATTCGATTGCCGGAGTAAAAGGCACAGGAATTTTATCTGTCATAGTATTAGTGTACTGTGTTTATTATGAAATAAAACGATTTGGAAGAATAAATTTATTTGTCATCTTCACCATAATGGCCTATATGGTTCACTGCGGACAGTGTTTGTCAATTACAATGGGAACACCCTTGGATAAGTCTGCAAGCTATGTGTATGGAAAGCATGGCTGTAAAGAAATCATATATGCTGCCAGATTCTCTATTCTTTCTCTTACAGCATTGAGTCTTGGCGGAAGTCTGGCTTACGGCAGAAAAGTGAAATTAGCCATAGGCAGAAAGAAGGATATTCTGGGAAAAGAACTGACAAATATAAATTCTATGCTGAATACAGGGATGTTTTTATGTGCAGTCTCCATACCCTTTGACATATATTTCAATGCAGTATCGGCTGTTCGAAGTATGAGGTATGGGTATTTGTTTCTCTATGAGGGAGCCTATTCTTTTAAAAACTCAAGTTCTATTTTGGGCACAATGTCGCTGTTTTGCATACCTGGCTGTTTTCTATTGGCGTATGCATGGAAAGTGAAGGGAAGCAGATGGAAATATCTGCCTGTTTTCTATCTTGTAATTAGGAGTATTTCTGATTTTGTAACCGGCGGAAGAGGAGAGGCGTCCGCTGTACTGATAGCGCTTGTTTACTTTCTGTTTCTCATGGACAGGCAGAAACTCAGCGATATAAAAATGAAATATATCATAATGGGAGGTATTGGAGCTTATCTTTTTTCAGGAGTTTTTTTGTCGATATTTGTGTGGAGAAATGCAGACGACAGGTCCATAGAGTCACTTTTTTCAGAGCTTATTGCGGTCCTGTTAAGCGGAGGAGTGTTTCGGAAAATTGTCACTTCCCTGAGCGTGGAATATCCTTTGTACGAAGTGATTCGGGGAGTGAAGGACGGCACATTTGGGATGCGCTATGGACTGACTTTTCTATATTCCATTATCATGATAATACCAAGTTTTCTGCGGGGAGACCTTTATAAAAACGGCTATGAGGCAGGTCTGATTGCTTTGGAAGGAGATTTGACGGCTGCCGCCAATGTAGGGTATGGGATTGGCTATACACTCTTTACGGAAGCATACCTAAATTTGGGAATGTTTGGCTGTCTGTTAATGATACCGTATGGATATGTAGTTGGAAAAATAATTATTCTTCTTTCTTGTTTGTT
>JAAWLS010000101.1 GCA_022798035.1 Lachnospiraceae bacterium
CCTCCCTCCTGTATCTTGATTACTTCCTGGAGGGCCTGCTTCATTTCCTCTCCTTTTCCTCTTCCGGTCAGCATCATTCCAAAAATCAGGCATAGACAGCACAAATCAAACATCAGACATATTTTCCAGATATTCTTTTCTCTCATTCTCCGCGCCCCTGCAAATATTTCCATAAAATATATGACGCAGGGGCTGTATTTTATGTAGTTCTTTCATGCAAATCTCGATAAATCTCTTCTGTCTCTTTCCCATCGTTTCCTCCCAGCAGATACCAGCTGCCGTCCTTTGTCTCAATCATGAGAAACGGCGGTTCCTTGGGATTCAAACAGACACGGTAATCTCTCCTCTCCCTGTCACTGTAGAACGTCCCTTTCATCACACGCTCCATGCCCGTTCCTCTCCTCCTGGTAATTTCAGGCATTTCCTCCAGCAGGACAACCCTCTCTATCTCTTCCTCTTTAATGCGGTACGCTTCCTTCCAGTGGTCTGCAATCAAAACATCGTCCTCATAAACGAGGGATATGGGCGTAAATTCCTCCAGTATCATCCATCCGCAGGGTACAATTGTCCCCAGAATACAGAGGGCTATCAAGACAGTCATCCCATATTTTATTCCAGGCTTTGCCATGTTGTAGGTATACCCGATTCCGGCCCGGCTGTCCACCCTGCTGCGGCTGTCTGCCTTGTTGTAATAAAAGATTCCCCAAAGCCAGCACTCATCTTTGTCCTCACAGACCACCGGTTCCTTTCCTAAATATTTCCTGGCTGCCTTCTCGGACTGACGCCAGCAATAGAAGCACAGAATCACGCCTGCTGCGGCATAAATCATACTGACAGCCATCAACATCCAAAAGAATCCCTGCCCTCTTATCCGAAAAGAAACCAGTATTCCCCAGTTGAGGGCTCCCGTAAGCCATGTCATCGCCACGCAGAATTTCCCCCAGTGATATCGGCGCACTCTGGCAATCTGTATATTGATTTGGCTGTTGTAAGTAAGTACCTCTGTTTTTTGTTTCGCTAATATATGAAGATACCAGGGAAACAGCAGAGCGGCAGCCGCTATGGAACCCAAAACTGCCTCACAGAACCACAAGTTCAGGTCATGGGGATTGGGCCGGACATGATTCAGATATAATTCTGCCAGGACCGGAAGAGCTGTAAAAATAATTCCTCCCCATACACTTTTCCAGAACATTTTCGTTTTCGGAGTTCCCGCCGCTGTCACATCCACCAAGACAACGTTTTTCCCTGCTTCTCTCTCCTCCTGGGGCAGCGTATTCCAATACTCTCTCTTCTGGGCCTTCATCTTGCCATTTGCCCGTGCAAATGGCAGGGACATCAGGACGATAACAAGGTATACCCAAAGAAGCTGCCCAGTAATCATCAAGGATTCATATCTGGGAAACAGCGTCGCAAGAAACAGCAGAAAACAAAACAATGTAATCCGATTCAATTCTTTCTTGTAATTCTTTTTTATCTCCTGTACCTGACTGCTGTCATTGGCTCCCGTCCACATAGTCACGCCGTACTGCGTCCCTCTCTGCTCTCCTCCCATGAACTTAAGAACTGCATACATTATCAGCAGAAGCGGCAGCATACAGATTGTCATTACAATTTTTACTCCCATACAATCCACCTCCTACAGCACTATTTCTGATATACCTCTTCACACAATGCCAAAAATTCTTCCTGAGAAATCTCTGCAAGCTTGGCCTCCGCAGCCAAAAGTTCCAGTTCCTTTCTCAGTTTTTTTTCCACTCCTTTTCTCTTCCCTCCCGCACACTGTACTGTGGCTCCGTTTCTTCTATCTGTAATGATATATCCTTCCTGCTTCAAAAGCTGGTAAGCCTTGTTCACAGTCATGGTATTGACGCCTGCCTCCCCGGCAAGATCCCGAATGGTTGGAAGCCGTTCTCCATCTGCAAAAATTCCATTCGCAATTGCCTGCACCATCTGGTCCCTGATTTGCTGATAGATGGGCACGCTGCTTGCAAAATCCAATTTCATTATCATTCAATTCACCAATTTTGTATTATTTGTATTATATATAATAATACAAAATAAAGAAAAAATCAAGAACCTGAAGATAATACAGGCTCTCTCATGCTGTTTTAAATCAATCATTCAAATATTCCTCACAGAAATCTTTTGCACATTCCAAAAATTTATCATCATTGGCACCACGACATAATTTAACCTGGGAAACCCGCCAAAGAACACGCCTGAAATCAAAACATTTGTATCTACCACACTTCTCATGTCCGTTTCTTCTTTCTTGCAGATTTGACGATATCATTAACATCACCTTCGTCATAACCAACAGAAGCTGCCCATTTCTGCGCTTCATCCATTATGCCCTTTTTTTGTAAGAATTTCTTACTTATATTATGACACGATAGGAGTATTTATGCAAGATGGTTCCAAATTAACAGCATCAGAGCGATGAGAACCGCCCCTGCCACAAGATACACGCTGCCTATCATCAGCGCAGCCTTCAAGGCCCCCAAAGCGACCCAGCGTTTCTCACGCCTCGTCAGCTGAAGTTCCGGCCGTTCTATTTCTTCTTCCACAACCTCTCCAGGGTCACGGATTATTTCTTCCTGTTCCTCCTGTCTCATAAGATTCTCACCTCTCTTCTATCTAATACCCCGCTGCAGAACAGCGGGGTATGGAACTTCACTTCAATCAAGTACTTGATGTACTATCCTCTATTTATCGTAGAGATGGCAGACCACATAATGTCCCTTCTCTACTTCCCGCTGTTTCGGGGCCTCATGCTTGCACCTCTCCATACAGTGAGCGCAGCGAGTGTGGAACTTACAGCCTTCCGGCGGGTTAGCCGGAGAGGGAATGGAGCCTTCCAACACGATTCTCTCTTTCTTCACCTTGGGGTCTGGAACAGGAATCGCAGAGAACAAAGCCTTGGTATAAGGGTGCAGTGGATTCCGAAAAATATCCTCTGTCTCTCCGTATTCCACCAGATTGCCCAGATACATCACGCCTACGGTATCTGAAATATGCTCCACCACAGACAAATCGTGGGAGATAAACAGATACGTCAGGTTGTACTTCTCCTGCAGTTCCTTCAGCAGATTGATAATCTGAGCCTGAATGGACACGTCCAGCGCCGACACCGGCTCGTCACAGACGATAAATTCCGGATTCAACGCCAGCGCTCTGGCAATGCAGATACGCTGTCTCTGCCCGCCGGAAAACTCATGGGGATATCTGTCCTTGTGGAAAGGCTGAAGCCCGCAGTTGTCCATTACCTTGTCAATGTAATCATTAAATTCCCCTTTTGGCACCAGGTTGTGCTCCCGCACTGCCTCTCCCACAATTTCACCAATGGGAAGACGGGGAGAAAGACTGGAAAACGGGTCTTGGAAAATAATCTGCATCTTGGTACGCATGGAGCGCATTTCTGCATTGGAGAGGTCATAGACTTCTTTTCCGTTGAAAAGCACCTGGCCGCCTGTCTTTTCCCCGGACAGACGCAGAATGGTACGTCCGGTGGTAGTTTTGCCGCAGCCAGACTCTCCTACCAGCCCCATGGTAGTTCCCCGTTTCAGATTAAAAGTAACGCCGTCTACCGCCTTTACATAACCTGTCACTTTGGAAACCATGCCGCTCTTAATAGGAAAATATTTTTTCAGATGATTCACCATCAGAATATACTGCTCATCGTAAACCAGGGGTTCAAAATCGTCATTTATCAACTTCTTCTCGGCCATTTACGCTTCCCCCTTCTCTTCAAAATATCGGTAACAGCTTACCTTATGGGTGCCAGACAGACTGATTTCCGGCGGGTAAGCTCCGTCGCAGCGCTCCACGCACATTTCACAACGGTCTTTAAAATAACAGTAATTGGGCATATTGATGGGATTGGGCACCTTGCCTGGTATGGAATAGAGCTTATCCACTTTTTTGCCTACCACTGGCTTGGAAGCCATCAGCCCAATGGTGTAAGGATGGGAAGGATGTTCAAAAATTTCTTCCGCCGTTCCCTTTTCTACCACTCTTCCGGCATACATTACCACAATATAATCTGCCATCTCTGCAATCACACCCAAGTCATGGGTAATCAGAATGATGGAGGAGTTGATTTTATCCTTCAGCTGACGCAGCAAGTCCAGAATCTGGGCCTGAATGGTCACGTCCAGCGCCGTAGTGGGTTCGTCTGCCACAATGACTCTAGGATTGCATGCCAGAGCCATGGCAATCATGACACGCTGGCGCATACCGCCGGACAGCTCGTGGGGGTACATGTCGTACACACCCTTGCTGTTGGCAATGCCCACTGTCTCTAACAGCTCAATGGTCCGTGCCTTGATATCTTCCTCGCTCTTTCCTTCTTCATCATGCAAGGCGCTCACTTCATCTACCTGTCTTCCAATTCGGAATACCGGATTCAGGCTGGTCATGGGCTCCTGGAAAATCATGGAAACGTAATTGCCCCGAAGGGTCTGCATTTTCTCCTGAGGCGTCTTGATAACATCATAAGCCTTATCCCCCAGATTGAGACGAATCTCGCCTTCCACGGTCTGACCCTGAGGTCTCTGCACCAGCTGCATGAGAGACAGGCTGGTCACGGATTTCCCGCATCCGGACTCACCTACCACGCCCACAGTTTTACCGATAGGCACGTCAAATGTCACACCGTCCACACTCTTTACAACGCCTGTGTCCGTAAAGAAATAGGTGTGCAGATTGTCAAATTCCACTGCATTGCCAGTATCATGCATTTTCGTCAGATACTCGCTCTCCGGCACGTTCTTGCGTTTCCGCTTCTTCTCATACGCATCGGTAATTTTACGGTTCTCCTTTGAAATCCGGCGGGATTCTTTCGCTGAGAGATAACCTTCTGCTTTTTTCTTAGCCATATTCTTTCCTCCCTTACCGTTTCATCTTGGGGTCAAACGCATCGCGCAGACCGTCGCCTACAAAGTTGAAGCCCAGCACGGCAATCAGCAGACAGATACCGGCAGGAATCCACACAAACCAATAATGGGTCATAACGTATGCATCGTTGACGTCCGTAATAATATTTCCCCAGGATGCAAAGGGGAATTTAACACCAAGTCCCAGGAAAGACAAGGTAGCCTCCATAATAATAGTGGAACCTAAGCTCATGGTACATGTTACAATCAACTGCGGAATCACGTTGGGAAGCAGATGCTTGAAAATACGCCGGCTGACCCGGATTCCGCAAGCCTCTGTGGCTGTCATAAATTCCTGCTCTCTCAGGGAAAGAATCTGTCCACGCACCAGACGAGTGATGGCCGGCCATCCCAAAAATCCCAGAATCAGCATCAGATAGAACATACGAAGCTGCGGGTCTATTTTCATAGCGTCCATGGCCGCACCTAAAATAATAATCAGGGGCAGAGAAGGAATGCAGTAGAATACATCCACAATACGCATAATCAGATTGTCCACCCATTTACCGAAATATCCGGCAAGGCCGCCCAAAATAACGCCGATTACTGTCTCAATAATCACAACGATAAATCCAATAATCAGAGAGACTCTTCCGCCGTACATAAGACGTGTCAGCATATCCATTCCGTTGGTATCGGTTCCAAGGAGATGTGTTTTGCTTGGTTTCGCATAAGTGTCATAGACATAAGTCTCCGTTCCCTGACGAACAGACCAGGTGAAAGTTGTAGGGTCATAGGAAATCTTATAGGTGTATTCTTCCCCTTTTTCGTCTACAAATACAAACTCTTCCTTCTCTTCGTCAATGGCAGTCTCCAGCTCTTCTTTGAAAGTACGGCTGATATTTACGCCATTTTCCAGAGGAGATACTACAAAACGGCTGATATATCCTTTAATGGTACTGCCCTCTGAAATATTTCCATCTTCATCCAGAGTATATTTCACACCGGATGCTTCAAAAGAATTCTCTCCATTAGTATAAGCCTTCAGAGCTTCATATTTTACTTCAAAAGGAAGTTCCTCTCCCTCTGCATTGACGATATCCTTAAAGGCAATGGCAAGAAGAGTTCCTTCGGAAGAAATGGAATAGAAATCTGTTCCCTCTTCCTTTACTTCATAGTTGATATCTTTGTAAGAAAAAGTATTCTCCTTTTTCTGATAAGCCAATTGAAACTTTGCCTGAAGCACACTGTCAAATTTCTGGCCTTCCGCTGATGTGTAACGGAAATCGTTGTTGCGTACAACACCTGCATACTCCTTCATCTGACTTTCATAGCGGTAAAACTGCTGGTCCTGTCCGTAGGGACTGATGAGCCCTCCGATAAAAGAAAATGCAAACATTGCAAGCAGCATAATCATTCCCAAAACTGCCAGACGGTTCCGCAGAAACCTCTTTACTACCAGAGCCCCCGGTGAGAGAACCTTGACACGCCGGTCGTCATTTAGGGAATAATTTACTTCATTGTTTTTCTCATTTTTATCATCCATCTCAATTTCCTCCTTTCTTAAGCAAGTCGTACCCGTGGGTCAACTACTGCATACAAAATATCAGAAATCAAGTTGCCTGCCAGCGTCAGAACTGCCAGAAACATCATGTAAAACATGGAAAATGGAATGTCTCCAATCCGCATGGCCTCATAGGAGGTAAATCCGATACCCGGAATGGAAAACAAAGTCTCTGTAATCAAGGCTCCGGAAAACAGTCCCGGCAGAGAACCACCCACAATGGTTATCAGCGGAATCAGTGTATTACGGAATGCATGCTGATAAACGACTTTCTTCTCAGACAGTCCCTTTGCCCGGGCAGTCCGGATGTAATCAGCATTCAGTACTTCCAGCATGTTGGTACGGGTGTAACGCATCAGGGAGCCCACGGAAACAATGACAATGGTGATAATGGGCAGCACCAGATGATTGGCTTTGTCCAAAAATTGTCCCATGGCGTCCAATTGTCCATAATCCCTGCCAACCAATCCAAACAAGTCAAACCAGCCCAGTTTCACGGAGAAAATTAATTTCAAAATTGTGGCAAAAAAGAAGGTAGGCAGTGAAATGCCAATCAGCGCTCCTGCTGTCACAGCATAATCCGTGCGGGAATACTGTTTGGTAGCTGCAATCACGCCAAGGGGAACTGCAATAATCAACTGCAGTATAAAAGCAATGGCGCCCATAATAAAGGACAGCCAAACGGTCTCATTAAATTTCTGAAGTACTGGGATGGTATATTTCCAGCTGTCGCCAAAGTGTCCCTGTACAGCGTCTCCCAGCCAGGTAAGATAACCTGGCAGAATACTCTTATCCAGGCCATAGGCCGCATTTAACTGCTCCAGCCATTCCTCATATGGCTTCGCGCCAGGTTTCATGGCAAGCTGCATAGCCATATTCTCCACATAGGAGGCTGGCAGGAAACGCAGCAGCGCATAAATAATAAATGTCACGCAAAATAGAATCATTACAGACAGGAGAAGTCTCTTAACGATATATTTTCGCATAGGGTTATCATTCCTCTCTATAGATTGAAAGGAACCGATTCACCCTGGAGCGGTTCCTTTCAATCTTTGTAATTTATGCCAATAGAAAGGCTTATCAAACGCACTTCCTATTGTTTTAAGCATTGATTATTTTACAGCAAGTTTCTCAACTTCATTTATCCATACCCAGTATGGTGTCAAATCACTTGGAAGACTGGAAACATCCACACGTTCGGTGGAAATCGTGAGAGCATCAGAACGCTGATAAATTGGAATCTCTACGCCCCAGTCCATGATGATTTCCATGGCTGCCTTGTACAGACCTTTCCGGTAAGACTGTTCGGTAGACTGACGTGCATCCATAATCAGAGTATTCAGCTCTTCATCGTTAATTTTGTAGTAGTTGGTGCTTCCATCTTTATGATACAGCTGGAACATATCTGGGTC